>JBDKUJ010000128.1:0-12013 GCA_039679665.1 Rectinema sp.
GCGATACCCAACTCGTGCGGGTAGCGCGGAATGATGTGCAGATGCAGGTGCTCGATGCTGGCTCCCGCGGCGAGCCCCATATTGAAACCGATATTGTAACCGGCCGGCCTCTGCACTTCGTCCAGAACCGCGAGACACAAATCCGTCAACGTATCGAGAGAGACTCTTTCGGCGGCCGAGAGTTCCCTGATATCGGTGATATGCCTGCGCGGAAACACGAGCAGATGCCCGGGATTGTAGGGGTACAGATTGAGCGAAACGATGAATTCTTCGGTTTCGTGCACGACGAGGCGTTCGACGGCTTCCGAGCCATCTCTGACCATGCAGAGAATGCAACCTTCGGGCTTCCCGTTCCTGAGGTAGCCGAGCTTGTCGAAATTGAAGAAATACTCCACGAGACCTCCTGTCGCGCCCGGGATCGCCGTGCTATCATTGGACTGATGGATCCCGTTGAAGTAAAGCATGACTCCGGCAACGATGCAAAGGCCGCCACAAAACCTGGCGCCAGTGTGCGCAGCCCGGAAGACGCTATGCGTTCCATCCTGAGACTGCCCGGTTTCGCAGTCGCGGTCCTCCTCGTCGCGGTCGCGGCCGGCTACATGATAGGCGAGGCTTCCGGAATGAACGGGCAGCTGAGGGAAATACTTTCCTCGGTTTTTCTCGTCCTGGGCTTCGGTCTGTTTCTGCTCTCGACGGCCAACCTCCTTTTCGACATCGCCCTCGCCATAAACGGATCTTTCAGATTCAGGCCTTTCGCATGGCTTGGCTGGATATCTCTTGCGGCAGTCGGACTCGGCGCCTCCGCCGCGGCGACATTCCTTCGCCGGCTCGCCGAAGGCATATCGGGCCGATGAAACCTCCGATCGTTGAGCCAATTTCAAAAGTCGGTTATTTTTGAAATTGGCTCGCAGTTGCGTACGGTTTCTACGAAACCGTACGCAACTGCTGCAAGTTCTGGCAGTTTTTCCAAAAGTCTTCCGCCTTTTGGAAAAACCTCCGCTCGCGGTGAAATCCTGTTTTACGTCTTCGCCTTGACCCCCCGTCGCCGCGGCGGCTATACTCCCCGGCCGTACCGATACAGGAGAATACTATGAATGTCCGCGTACGTTACGCCCCTTCGCCTACAGGAAACCAGCATATCGGCGGTGTAAGAACCGCTCTCATCAATTATCTCTTCGCGAAATCGCAGGGCGGCACTTTTATACTCAGGCTCGAAGACACCGACCGGAGCAGGTACGCCGACGAATACGTCAGAAATCTCTATGACACTTTCAAATGGCTGGGATTCTATTGGGACGAAGGCCCCGACGTCGGAGGCCCACAGGCTCCCTATGTCCAGTCCGAGCGTTTCGATCTTTACAAGAAATACGCCGAAAGTCTCGTCGCCATGGACAAAGCCTATTACTGTTTCTGCGACGAAGAGCGTCTCGGAAAGCTGCGCGCCGCGCAAGCCGAATCCAAGACGGGCGACCAGGGTTACGACCGTCATTGCCGGAACCTCGGAGCGGATGAGGTCGCGGCCAGACTGGCTCAGGGGCTGCCCCACGTCATCAGACTCAAGATTCCCCTCGAGGGGACTACGGTTTTCGAGGATCGCCTTCTCGGACGGATCGAGTGGAAAAACGAAGACATAAGTCCCGATCCCGTTCTGCTGAAATCGGACGGTTTTCCCACCTATCACCTCGCCAACGTGGTGGACGATCACCTCATGGGCATAACGCACGTCATGCGCGCCCAGGAATGGATTCCTTCGGCGCCTCTGCATAAAATCATGTACGACGCCTTCGGATGGGAGCAGCCCGAACTCTGTCACCTCCCCATGGTGCTCGGGCAGGACGGCCACAAGCTTTCCAAACGCCATGGCGCCACGAGCGTCAACGAATTCCGCAAGGGCGGCTATCTGCCCGAGGCCCTGATCAACTATGTCGCCCACCTGGGCTGTTCCTTCGAGGACGGGCGCGACATTTTTACGCTCGCCGAAATGACGTCGCTTTTCAAACTCGAAAGACTCAACAAAGCGCCGGCGGTGTTCGATTACCAGAAGCTCGAGTGGTACAACGGCCAATATATCCGCATGAAGGACGATGCCACGCTTGCGGCTCTCGTGAAACCTTATCTTGTCGGGGCGGGCTTGCGCGGGGAATCCGACAGCGCCGCCGATGTCCGCGACCTGGCGGCCATGCCTCTCGTGAAGGAAAGACTGCACTTCCTCACGGATGCGCCTACGATGATGGCGTATCTTTACGGGCGCCCGCCGGAGCCCGCCAAAACCGAGTTCGTCCCCAAAAAACTGGACGTCGCGGGCGCCGTGCGGATGCTCAAAGAATGCGCACCTCTCGTGGCGAAAGTCGATTTTACCGACATTCCTGCCGCCGAGGAGGCTTTCAGGGCGCATTCCGTGGCGCTCGGGGCCAAGTTGGGCGATCTTCTCATGCCTCTGCGCGTCGCCGTCACCGGTTCGCGGGTCAGTCCGCCCCTTTTCGAGTCGATGCGTTTCCTGGGCGCCGCTGAAGTTGCGGCGCGTATCGACGCGGCGATCGTCTGGCTCGAATCGGCGGAGGACTGAGGCGTGCGGGCAGAAGGTTTCGACAACGAGAAATATTTGGCCGAACAGGCCGCTTTTATCAGCGAAAGAGCTTCGAAAGCCGAAAAGCTGTACCTGGAATTCGGAGGGAAGCTCCTCTGGGACTGGCATGCCTCACGCGTCCTCCCCGGCTACGATCCGAACGTCAAAATCCGGCTTCTGTCCCGCCTGAAGGACAAAGCGGAAGTCATTCTCTGCATCTACGCCGGAGATATAGAACGCAAACGCATACGCGGAGACTTCGGTATCACCTACGATGCGAGCGCATTGCAGATATTCGACGAACTCGGCGAATGGGGAGTTTCGGTGGCGGGTGTCGTGATCACGCGCTACGAGGAGCAGCACGCCGCCAACCAGTTCCGGGCACTGCTGGAGCGGCGCGGTGTCAAAGTCTTCTGCCACAGGCCGACCAAGGGTTATCCTTCCGATGTCGACCGGATCGTGAGCCCCGAAGGCTACGGCTTGAACGAGTACATCCCTACCACAAAACCCATCGTCGTGATCACCGGGCCGGGGCCGGGTTCCGGCAAGCTCGCCACGGCGCTTTCACTCCTGTATGCCGACCATATGGCGGGCAGGAGCGCATCGTATTCGAAATTCGAAACCTTTCCAGTCTGGAACATGCCTCTGAAACACCCTGTAAACATCGCCTACGAAGCCGCCACCGTCGATCTGGCCGATTTCAACTGTGTCGATCCTTTCCATCTCGAAGCCACCGGCGAAACCGCCATCAACTACAATCGCGATGTCGAAGTTTTTCCGGTACTGCGCCGCATCATCGACCGGGTCACCGGAGGGCAGTCGGGTTTCAGGTCACCCACGGAAATGGGCGTCAACCGCATCAAATCCGGCATAACGGACGACCAGGCAGTCAGGGAAGCGGCCGCCCAGGAGGTGATCCGCCGCTATTTCCGCCACGCCTGCGAATATGCGATGGGGCTGGTCGAAAAACCCGTGCTTCAGCGCATCGAAGCGATAATGGACGAACTCGAACTCAAGCCGGAAGACCGGCGCGTCGTCCTGGCCGCCAGGGAATCAGGTGAAAAGGCCGCACGCGAAGGGAAGGGCAACCTGGGAGTCTGTGTCGGCGCCGCGCTCGAGCTGTCGGACGGCAGGATCGTGACCGGGAAAAACTCGCCTTTCCTTCATGCGTCCAGCGCGGTGGTCCTCAATGCGGCCAAAGCTCTCGCCGGTTTGCCGAAAAGTCTGCATCTTCTTCCGCCCGTCGTGACCGCCAGTATCGCCGGACTCAAACGGGATGTGCTCGGGCGCAAATCGGTATCGTTGAGCCTGGACGAAACGCTCATCGCGCTGTCGGTGAGCGCGGCCATGAATCCCGCCGCCCAGGCGGCTATGGACGTGCTCAAGTCGCTGTCCGGCTGTGAGTTGCATCTCACGCACATACCGGCGCCCGGCGATGAGGCGGGATTGCGCCAATTGGGCGTCAATGCGACCTCGGATCCGGTTTTCGCGGGCTCCAACCTCTTCATATCATAAGATTGTCTGCAGTTTCGCTTGTATAATTATACAAAAATCGCGACGACACCTTGACCCGTGCGCTTCAGGAACGGCATAGTAGCCCAACCGCGCCCCTGAAGCGCGGGCAAGGAGTCTTCTATGAGCGACAGCGGCAGCGGATCGACCAACAACGATTTTGTCCGTGAAGCGGTGGCCAGGGATTTGGCTGACGGCAAAACGGATGCCGTACGCACGCGCTTCCCGCCCGAACCCAACGGTTGGCTGCACATCGGCCACGCCAAGGCCATTTCAATCGATTTCGGCGTCGCAGCCGATTTCGGCGGCAAGTGCAACCTGCGCTTCGACGACACCAATCCCGAAAAAGAAGACATGTCATATGTCGAAGCCATCAAGCGCGACATCAAATGGCTGGGCTACGACTGGGAAGACCGCGAATACTTCGCGTCCGACTATTACGAGACACTCTATGGGCTTGCCCAGCTTCTGATCCGCAAAGGCAAGGCCTACGTCGACGACCTGAACGAAGAGGAAATCAAGGAATACCGGGGCACCAACGTCCCCGACAAGAATAACATCACCTACACGCCTCCCGGAAAGAACAGCCCCTGGCGCGACAGGAGCGTCGAGGAAAATCTCGACCTCTTCGGGCGCATGCGTTCAGGCGAGTTCGCCGACGGTGCCAAGACCCTTCGCGCCAAGATCGACATGGCAAACCCGAATCTCCACATGCGCGATCCCGTCATGTACCGCATCAGACGGGAGCCGCACTATCGCACCGGAAGCGCATGGTGCATTTACCCCATGTACGACTTCCAGCATCCGCTTTCCGACGCGATCGAAAAAGTTACGCATTCGCTCTGTTCGCTCGAATACGAAATCCACAGGCCCCTGTACGACTGGTTCATCCGCGAGACGGGCATGTTCCCGAGCCGGCAGATCGAGTTCGCAAGACTCAATATCACGCACACCGTGCTGTCCAAGCGCTGGCTTTTGCGGCTTGTGAAGGAAAACCGGGTTTCCGGCTGGGATGATCCGCGGATGCCCACTATTTCCGGCATGCGCCGGCGCGGCTATACGCCTGATTCGATACGCGACTTCATGGGGCGCATCGGCATGGCCAAAACCGATTCCATGGTCGACATCCAGCTGCTCGAACATTGCCTGCGCGAGGATCTCAACCACCGCGCCCCGCGTCTCATGGCCGTGATCCGGCCCTTGCGCCTCATCGTCGAAAACTGGGAAGAGGGCAGAGTCGAGGAACTCGACGCAGTGAACAACCCTGAAGACCCGGAAGCCGGGATGCGCAAGGTTCCTTTCTCGAAAGTCCTTTACATCGAACGCGATGATTTCCAGGAAAATCCGCCGCCCAAATATTTCAGACTTTTCCCGGGCAACCAGGTGCGCCTGCGCTACGGCTATATCGTTACCTGCACCGGTTTCAGCAAGGATCCGGCGACGGGCGAGATCACGGAAGTCCGTTGCGCCTACGATCCGGCCACGCGCGGCGGCGACGCTCCCGACAACCGCAAGGTCAAGGGCACTATCCACTGGGTATCGGCGGCGCATGCCGTTTCCTTCGAAGCCAGGCTCTACGATCATCTTTTCAGCGCTGAAAGGCCGATGGACGTTCCTGCGGGTGGAGATTTTGTGGACAACCTGAATCCTGAATCGATGGAAGTGGTGCCGGGCGCCTTTGCGGAACCTACGCTCGCCAGGGTCGAAGTCGGCGCGGCATGTCAGTTCGAACGGCTCGGCTACTTCTGCAAGGATTCTGATTCGACCAGCGAAAAGGCCGTTTTCAACCGGTCCGTGTCGTTGCGCGACACTTGGGCAAAGATAGAAAAAAAAGGCGGCTGATCCGAAACTGATTTTCCGGGGCATCATTTCTGATACACTCCGCCCTCCAAAAGGGGAGGTATATATCCATACTGTTTCAGGAGGAAACATGAAAGCGCGGAACGTAGTGATCCTGGCGATGGCGGCATTGGTTGCCGTCATGATGGCTTCCTGCGGCGGCGGCAAGGCAGCCGAGATTAAAATCGGTGCAGTGTCCCCCCTCACTGGCGAAGCGGCGACCTTCGGTCTATCCACCAAAAACGGCATGGAATTGGCCGTCGAGGAATGGAATGCGGCCGGCGGCCTGCTCGGGAAGCAGATCAAACTCATCGTCGAAGACGACAAGGGCGATCCCGCCGAAGGCGCGGCTGTCTTCTCGAAACTGATCGAGCAGGACAAAGTCGTCGCGATCGTGGGCGGCATCACGTCCAGAGTCGCTCTCGCCGGAGCGCCGATCGCTCAAGCGGCCAAAGTACCTATGATGACTCCCACCGCGACCAACGAAAAGGTCACGCAGATCGGCGATTACATCTATCGCAGCTGCTTCATCGACCCCTTCCAGGGCACCGTGGCGGCGCGTTTTGCCTTTGACGACCTTGGCGTCCGCAATGCGGCGGTCATTTTCGATCTCGGCAACGACTATGCGAAGGGTCTTTCCGAAACCTTCTCCGCCTCGCTCCAGAGCCTGGGCGGCCAGATTGTGGCGAGCGAAGGCTATGCTTCAGGCGTGACCGACTTCCGGGCACAGCTGACCAAGATCGTCCAGAGCAAGCCCGACTGCCTCTATATCCCGGCGTATTACAATGACGTCGGCCTCATCGCCAAGCAGGTTCGCGAACTCGGCTACACCGGCCCCCTTGTCGGTTCCGACGGCTGGGACTCTTCCGAACTCGTGAAAATCGCAGGCGACTCGGTCGACGGCGGTTACTTCACCAATCACTATTCCAAGGACGATACCCGCCCCGAAGTTCAGGCGATTGTCCAGAAGTACACGGCCAAGTTCGGTGCGGCGCCCGATGCGCTCGCGGTGCTCGCCTATGACGGCATGAACATCATGCTCGACGCCATCAAGCGCGCCGGCAAGACCAACAATGAAGCCATCCGCGATGCGCTCAAGGCGACCGATCTCGCCGCGGTCGGCGGGCAGATAACCTTTGATGAGTTCCGCAACCCGGTCAAATCGGTGGTAATCATCGAGATGAAGGGCGGAGAACAGGTTTACAAGACCACGATCAACCCCTGATTTACGGAAAAACGCAAAAACCGAAGGTTCGGCGTGCGTCGCGTGTATATACACGCGGCGCACGCCGAACCTTTTTTATGCGCGGTGTTCGATATATGGACGACACGGAAAATGCAGAATACAGAAGGCGGAAGGCGCGGAATCAGGCGCCTGAAATCCTGTTTCTGTACGAAAGGCCCGTCGGCGTCAGCGCGAGGCCGCCTTCCGACGATTCTTTCAGGGAAGAAGGCATGGCGTCGCCGATGGATTTCATGGCGGACACCACTTCGTCGAAAGGAATCACGCTGGTTATGCCGGCGGCCTGCATCGACGCGGCGACAAGTGCGTTTGCGGCCATGAAACCGTTCCGTTTTACGCAGGGAACCTCGACGAGGCCCGCGACGGGGTCGCAGGCAAGACCCAGCGAGTTCTTGAGCGAAAGAGCCGCCGCGTTGAAAACGCCAGCCGCTCCCGTCCCCTGGAGACTGGCAAGTCCGGCGGCGGCCATGGCGGCCGCGGCGCCGCATTCGGCCTGACAACCGCCCATGGCTCCTGCGATGCTCGATCCCGTCGCTACGAGAATGCCCACGGCTGCCGCCGTAATGAAGGCATCCTGGAAGCGTTTCGATTCTGGTCCGAGAGAGGGCTCCCGGGCGTCGCGCCATGCCCACAGGACTCCGGGTATGATGCCGCATGAACCCGCGGTAGGAAAGGCTACGATCCGTCCGCCGCAGGCATTTACTTCATTGACCGCAAGCGAATACCCCACCGCGAGCCTGAAGAACTCATCTCCGGCGGGTAGGGATGCGGCGTTCAGGAACCGGCACGCGGCACCGTCGGTCATGCCGGAGAAGGATTTCTGCGGTTCTCCGATGCCGCGTTCGAGGGCATGGCGGGTTACGCCGATTCTGTGCGCAACTTCCGCCCGTATTTCTTCGCCCGAAAGGCCGGAATCCGCGGCATCGCGCGCAACCACGAAGTCGGGCAGGTCCATGTTCCATTCGGACAGCCGTTCGAGCAGTTCGGCTGCGGTCGAAAATTTGCGCGATGCTGCCATGTTCAGCTCCGGATTGAAGGTATATGCACGACGTCCCTCGCGGCCGGTATCGCCCTGAGCGCTTCCAGCAATGATACCGATACCGAACCGTCCACTTCGGCGACGAGCAGGGCTTCGTCGCCCTTGTCCCTCCGATGCGAGGAAATTTGGGCGATGTTGTAGCCGAAATCGGCCAGAACCCGCGACACTTTTGCGATGACGCCCACTTCGTCGAGATGGAGGACCAGTACGGCATCCAGGCTGCCGTCGAGGTCGGTATGGAAGCCGTTTATCGACTGCAGTCTGATTTCGCCGCCGCCTACCGAAGCCCCGCGCAGGCGGAGCTGCCTGCCTTCACCCCTCAATTCGACGACGAGGGTATTGGGGTGATATCTCGCCGGCCCGTCGAGTATGGGCACGATTTCGACATCCAGCCCCTCGCGGCGGGCGAGTTCGAAGGAAAAAGCCAGCCTTTCGTCGTCCTGCCGGATGCCCAGGAGGCCCCCGACCGCCGCCTTGTCCGAACCATGCCCCCTGAAGGTTCGGGCGAGCGAGCCGTAGAACGAAAGTCTGGCCCATTCGGGGTGAGCGGAAAAGATTCGTCGCGCGGCGAACGCGATGCGCGCGACGCCCGCCGTGTGCGAACTCGAAGGGCCTATCATGATCGGCCCGAGCATATCCAGGATGGAGGGAACTCTATCGTCCACGGCGCGAGACTATCCCGGCGGAGGGGACGCGGGCAAGCGCCTTTGCGGCTGCGCTTCAATTTCGGACAAGTTCCACCGGAAAACTCCATGCGGGCAAATCCCATAGCAAATCCCATACTAGAAAAACGCTGCCGCGATCCCTTATAATTCCGCCCAAGCTTCCGTTCCGGCTACTGCCCAAGCTATCTCGCCCAAGCTACCGCGAGGAGTACTGCATGCAAGATTCGAGCGTCACCATGGAGAAGATCGTTTCCCTCGCCAAACGGAGAGGATTCGTATTTCAGTCATCGGAAATCTACGGCGGCCAATCCGGCGCCTGGGACTACGGCCCCAATGGAGTCGAGCTCAAGAATCACATCGCCCGCTTCTGGTGGAAGGAGATGACCCAGCTCCACGACGATATCGTGGGCCTCGATGCGGCCATCCTTATGCATCCCCGCGTCTGGGAAGCCTCCGGGCACGTCGAGAATTTTACCGACCCTCTGGTCGACTGCAAAAAATGCAAAACGCGCTTCCGCGCCGACCTGATCGATCCGGACAAGCTCGCCAAAAAAGAATGCCCAGAGTGCGGCGGCGAACTCACCGAAACCCGAAAATTCAATCTGATGTTCAAGACCAACATCGGGCCGATCGACGACGGTTCCGGACTTATTTATCTTCGGCCCGAAACCGCCCAGGGCATCTATGTCAACTACAAGAACATCGTCCAGTCCAACCGGATGAAGATTCCCTTCGGCATCGCCCAGATCGGAAAAGCCTTCCGCAACGAAATCGTCACGAAAAACTTCATTTTCCGTACCTGCGAGTTCGAGCAGATGGAGATGCAGTATTTCGTCAAGCCGGGCGACGATGTCCAATGGTTCGACTACTGGCGGGAGCAGCGCTGGAGCTACTACAAGAAGCTCGGCGTACGCATGGACAAGCTTCGCTGGCATCGGCACGGTCCGGACGAGCTTGCGCACTACGCCAAGGACGCATACGACATCGAATACGAATTTCCCATGGGGTTCAAGGAGCTTGAGGGCGTGCACAACCGCACCGACTTCGACCTCAACCGGCACCAGCAGTTTTCGGGCAAGGATCTGCAATACATCGACCAGGAAGGCGGCAACGCCCGCTATATCCCGTATATCATCGAAACCTCGGCCGGCCTCACCAGGCAGCTCCTGGCGGTGCTCTGCGACGCGTACGAGGATCAGAAAGTGGCCGACAAGGGCAATGACGACGACTGGCGGACCGTTCTCCACTTCCACCCGACACTCGCGCCTGTCACGGTCGCGGTCCTGCCGCTTATGAAAAAGGATGGTCTGGCCGAACTTGCCCAGGGAATCCGCGGCGATCTGAGGGAAGACTTCTCCACCGATTACGATCAGGGCGGCGCCATCGGCCGCCGCTATCGCCGGCAGGACGAGATCGGTACGCCATACTGTGTCACGGTCGATTATCAGACCAAGGAAGACGGGACGGTAACCGTGCGCGATCGCGATACGATGCTACAGGAAAGGGTGCCCGTGGCCGGCCTGACCGGGCATATCCGGGAGAAAATCAGAAACTACAGCCGCGTCTGATTGCCGGATAAGTAAAAAAAGGGCCGCGCACTGGACTGTCCGCTTTTAGGGGGTCAGTTCACCGCGCGGCCCTTTTTACAGGCTGATTATAGAGCCAGTTTCAAAAGCCTTCCGACTTTTGAAAAAGCCTCTATCGGCTGAAATTACTTGGCGCCGAGAATGGCGTCTTTGCAGGCTTTTGAAACGCTGATCTTGACCGCGGTCTTGGCCGGGATCTTGATCGCTTCGCCGGTGGCGGGGTTGCGGCCGGTACGAGCCTTGCGCTTGGTCAGTTTGAGGATTCCGATGCCGGGGATCGTGAATTTCTTGTTCTTTTTCGCTTCCCTGTAGGCAAGGTCAGCGTAGGCTTCCATGAAGGCTGCGGTTTCCTTCTTGGTGAGTCCGGTCTTTTCCGCGAGCTGGGTGACGATCTGTGCTTTGGTCAGAGACTTCGTTGTTGCGGGCATTCTATATGCTCCTTCCGGATAAGGATGTGCGTTTCCGGACGGCGTGTCCGAGAAAACTACGGTCGAGCGCCGGCCATGAGACGCCCTGTTCGACTACGCGGACCTTACGGCCGCGATGGGCGAGCAGTAATGTGACCTGTGAACAATTATATCATAGTATCAATAGGATTTGTACAACAAATATTCGTACAAACGCAAAATCGCCGCGAATCTGTTGAGGAAAATGCGTTTTGAAGGCTATACTGGCCTGAAACGGAGGAAAAAGCATGAACAAGGCCCTCGAAACATTGAAGGAACGCGGGTTCCTCAAGCAGTGCACCGATACCGACGGGTTGTCGAAGTTGATGGACGAGGGCCCTGTCACGTTTTATGTGGGCTGCGACCCGACCGGACCGTCGCTCCATATCGGGCATATGGTACCTTTTTTCGCGTTCAGGCACATGCGCGACTCAGGCCATGTAGGCATAGCCCTTCTCGGCGGCGGAACCGCGCGCATCGGCGATCCTTCCGGCAGAAGCGAAACGCGCAAAATGATTTCGTACGACTCGATCGACGCGAACACGGAGCTTTTCCGCGCGCAGCTCGACCGCTTTGTCGGATTCGACGGCAAGGGTTCGTTCGCCGCAAACAATAAAGACTGGCTGGCCGATCTCAACTACATCGAATTCCTGCGTGACATCGGCAGTCATTTTTCGGTGAACCGCATGCTGACCTTTGAAGCGTACCGCCAGCGTATGGAGACGGGACTTTCCTTCATCGAGTTCAACTACCAGCTTCTGCAGAGCTACGATTTCCTCCAGCTCTACAAACGCCACGGCTGCAGGCTGCAGATCGGCGGCGACGACCAGTGGGGCAATATCGTCGCGGGCATCGAGCTGATCCGCCGCACCGAAGGCGCGGAATGCTTCGGCCTGACCTTTCCCCTCATCATGACTTCCGACGGCAAAAAAATGGGCAAGACCGAAAAGGGAGCGCTTTTCCTCGATCCCGAAATGACGAGCCCCTACGAGTTCTTCCAGTACTGGAGGAACGTTGCGGATGCGGATGTGGAGCGCTTCCTGCTCATGTTCACCTTCCTGGGCACGGACGAATGCAGGGCCCTGGGTGCGGCCAGGGATGCGGGCATCAATGCGGC
>JBDKUJ010000129.1:0-5403 GCA_039679665.1 Rectinema sp.
CCCACATCCTCGGGTTCCCCTATCCGCTTTACGGGAATGTGATCGAGCAGAATCCTTTTGTATTCCGCAGGCGAAACAAGTTTCTCGACATTCATGGGCGTCCGGATCGCGCCGGGCGAGAGACTGTTCACGCGGATTTTGAGGGGAGCCACTTCCTGCGCGAGGCTTTTCATCAGGAGCATTACGCCGCCTTTCGCCGCGGCGTAGTTCGCATGCCCCGCCCAGGGGATCACATCGTGAACCGAACTGATATGAAGTATCTTGCCCATCGAGCAGGAAACCTCGGGATGAATGCCCTGTTCCATGAAGGCTTTGACCGCTTCCCGCGCACACAGAAACTGTCCCGTCAGGTTGGTTCCGATCACCGCATCCCACTGCGCAAGGGTCATTTCATGGAAAGGGGCATTGCGCTGGATTCCCGAATTGTCGACGAGTATGTCGATCCTGCCGAACGCCTTTCGCATTTCATCGAACATGGCCAAAACTTCGGCTTCTTTCGAAACATCGGCCTTGAATACCCACGCTTTCCGGCCCGTCTCCGCTATCGCTCTGGCGGTGTCTTCGGCGCCTTCGCGGTCGGTGGAGTAATTGACGAGGACATCGCATCCGGCTTGGGCGAGAGCTTTCGCGATGCCCGCGCCCAAGCCCTTGCTGGCGCCCGTGACAAGCGCTTTCTGGCCTTCGAGCACCCGGAAAACCGGCCGTTTCGGCGCTTCATTCGGCGGAGAATACGCTGATGTCCGCATGACGCTTCCACCTCCTCGAAATGCCGTGGGAAGAAAAGTCGCCATCAACAGGCTGCACCGCGGCCACCACGGTCGTCGCGGCCGCGGCACGTCATTCGATCACGAGATATTGGCTTACGTAGTTCCTGCTCTGGAGAAGGGCAAAGCGAATATCGTCATCGTCCTTTTCGAAATTCCTGTCCTCGACTTCGATGCACGCCGGCCCGCGATATCCCGTCTCGATGAGCGTCGAAAAGAATTTTCCCCATTCCACGTCGCCCAAGCCCGGAAGCCTCGGAGTGTGATACTCGAGCGGCGTGGCCAGAATTCCCACATCGTCGAGACGCTCCCTGTCCACCTTTACGTCTTTGATGTGTACGTGGAAAATCCTGTCCTTGAATTCCCTGATCGGTTTCAGGTAATCGATCTGCTGCCACACCATATGCGAAGGGTCGTAGTTCAAACCGAAATTCATCGAGGGGATGATTTCGAACATCCTGCGGAAATGGGCCGGCGAATACGCAAGGTTCTTGCCGGAAGGCCATTCATCCCTGGAAAAATACATGGGGCAGTTTTCGATACCGATCCTGACCGATTTTTTCTCGGCATGGCGGACTATTCCGGGCCATACTTCCCTGAACAACCCGAAGTTGTAGTCCGGATCCCTGGAGGGTATCCTTCCGACGAAAGTGTTCACCACCGGAACGCCGAGCTTCGCCGCGCCGTCGATGATCTTCATGATATGTTCGACATAGATGCCGCGCTTCGCGGAGTCTTCATCGAGAGGATTGGGATAGTACCCCAGCCCGGAAATGAACACCTTTTTCTGTTCGAGGTATTTCTTTATATAGGCGATTTTCGCGTCATCGAGCGTATCCACGTCTATATGCGTGACCCCGGCGTAGCGGCGTTCGGCCTTGCCGACCGGCCAGCACATCATCTCGACACAGGCGAACCGGTTGGCGCCGGCGAAATCGACCACTTCCTCAAAGGATTTGTCGGCCAGAATGGCGCTGACGAAACCTAATGAAATCATGCGTCACCTCCATGGAATACCCATGTCCGCTTGCATGGACATCGAAAAAGGCGCTCAGTCTATCGCTACCCATCTGCCGCTGCGGCTGCTTTCAAGAATATGTTCGCACAGGACCTGTTCCCTCATTCCGTCCGCAAAGGTCGGATAGGAGGGGTTCGCGCCCGGTTCGCCCTTTCTCACATCTTCATAGAATTCGCGGAAAAGCTGGAACGGGGTGTCATTGAAACCTTCCTGGTGTCCGCCGGGAAGCGTCATGAGCTTCCTGGAATCGGCGCCCACGAGAGAAGGATCTTTCATGAGCAGTTCATTGGGGCCGTCCCTTCGGCCGATCCACATCCGGTTCGGCGTTTCCGAATCCCATTCGGCCGATTTACCCGATCCGTCGATTTCGAAGTACAGACGGTTTTTTCTCCCCGCGGAAACCTGGCTGACGGTCAGAACTCCTCTTTCGCCGTTTCCGAACCGGAAAAGTATCGTCGCGTAATCTTCGGTATCTATCGCTACATCCGAATAATCCTCGGGCTTGAGGATTTTGCCGGCATAGGTCTCCATCGGTTTCAGGGGCTTTTTCCTGATCGGATGGAAGGTGGCGAAATCGGCGAAGACTTCTTTTATTCTGAGCCCGCTCGCATACTCGACCAGATCCATCCAGTGCGATCCGATATCGGCCACTGCCCGCGACTCGCCGGAAAGCCGGGATTCCAGCCTCCAGTTGTAATCCGTATCGTAGAACAGCCAATCCTGGAGGTACGATCCCTGTATCGAGAAGATGCGCCCCATATCGCCGGACTTGATCATTGCCTTCAGCTGACGGATGAGGGGGTAGTAGCGGATATTGAAATGGACCGCGTTCACGAGTTTCTTTTTTGCGGCGAGATCCACGAGTTCCCCGGCCTGGACCGATGTAATCGCAAGGGGCTTTTCGCACACCACGTGTTTTCCGGCCAACAGCGCCTTCTTGACCATTTCCGCATGCAGGTGGTTGGGCGAACAGATGTGCACGGCATCCAGATCTTTTCGGGCCAGCAAATCTTCGTAGTTTTCGTACCAGGCATCCACACCCAGGGCGTCGGCTTTTTCTTTTACAGAAGACCCCGCCTGGTCCGCGATGCCCACCACGCGCAGATGGGGCATTTTCCGCAATGCCTGAAGGTGCACGGGGCCGATGAACCCGAGGCCGATTATGCCAACACGCAGCTCCTTCATCATCACCTCCCCGCATACATCAAAAGGCGATCATCCGCATTCCGGCAACCGGCAACAGGAAACCGGCATGCCCGAAAAATCAAATATCATATATAATATTTGGCAATGTAAGAGTAGGGACAGTATTTCAATTTGTCAAGAATTCTTTTTGCAATTCGAATCGAAAGCAATCAGGCCAGATTGCCCGGAATCGCAGTTTGGACGAAATTCCGCCTTGACAATCTTTATATATGATATATGATAAAATTTAATATGAATAAGCACGCAACCGAACCGGCCAATCGTTCATCCCTGAGCGAACAGGTCGCCAAACACATTCTCAAGGAGATTTCATCCGGGACCATGAAGCCGGGCGACCGGGTCGTGGAAGCACGGATATGCGAAGAGCTGAACGTAAGCTCCATCCCGGTACGGGAAGCCATCCGCGAACTGGTGGCCAACCACGTTCTGGAATACGTGATGCACAAGGGCGCGCAGGTGCGTACGGTGAGCATGCGCGAGACCATCGACGCGCTCGAAGTCAAGGCGGCCCTCGAGCCGCTCGCGGCCACCCTCGCCGAACCGCGCCTGGCGGGCCTCCTCCCGAAATTGCGCAAATGCATCCCCAAAATGCGCAAGGCGCTCCAGCAGCACGACCACATCGCGTTCCAGGCGAGAAACCAGGATTTCCACCGCCTGCTGGTAGAAGCCGCGGACAATGCGATCCTGCTGAGGCTGTGGGAGCATCTCGCGTTCGACATACGCACCAAACCGATCATGGATTACCTCGCCGTGGCCGACCCCGAACAGCTGATCGACGAGCACCAGTGCGTCATCGACGCCATCGAAGAGGGCGACATAAAAAAGGTCGCGGCGCTGCTCAAGGTCCATTCCGTCAATCTGGCCAACAATCTCAACGAAAAAATCGAGAAAAACGCCGAAGGGGCGCAAAGATCAAGTCCGGACGTAAAGAAGAGGAGGAAGCAGGAATGAGCGAAATTCGGTATCCGAATCTGTTCAAACCGATCCAGATCGGCAATTTTCTGGTGCAGAACAGGATCTGCCATGTGCCCACCGACATCTCTTCCGGAAACGCGGACGGATCCGTCAACCAGCGGGTAATCACCTACCACGAGGAAATCGCCAAGGGCGGATGCGGCCTTATCATCGTCGGCGCGAGTACGCCCGACCGGACGACCGGACGGCCCACCGTCACCTGCCTTTCGGTGGATGAAGATCCCATGATTCCGGGACTGGCCGAACTGGCGGATGCGATGCACCGCCACGGCGCCAGGTGCGTCATTCAAATCCAGCATCCCGGAAGGCAATCGGCCTGGCCGAGAAAAGACATGATTTCCGCAACGGACATGGTCGTGGATCTGCCCGGTTCCGCCGGACATGAAGTCGTCTATGCGGGTTCGCAGGCGCACGGCAAGTCCATCCGCGCGATGACCGTGGACGAAATCTACGACCTGATCGACAAGTTCGCCGAGGGTGCGTGGCGAGTCCAACAGGCGGGTTTCGACGCGGTGGAACTCCATGGCGCCCACGGCTATCTTATCGCCCAGTTCATGAGCCCCTATGTCAACAAGCGCAATGACCGGTTCGGCGGCAGCTTCCAGAGCCGCATGCGCTTTACCCTGGAAATAATCGCGCGAATCCAGCAGAAATGCGGAAAGGATTTCCCGATCGGCCTGCGCTATTCGGGAGACGAATATATAGAGGGCGGCAGGCACCTCGACGAAAGCGTCAAGGTCGCCAAGGTTATGGAAGAGGCCGGCGTCGCTTTCCTGGACATAAGCGCCGGCATTTTTGAGCTGCCGGGCCCGACCATGGATCCGATGTACTATCCGCAGGGGTGGAACACATACACTGCGGACGAAATAAAGAAAAACGTGAAAATTCCCGTCATCACGAGCCACTCCCTGAGGGACCCGGATTTCTGCGAAAAAATCCTCGCCGAAGAAAAAGCCGATATGGTCGGCCTTTCCCGGCAAATGATCGCCGACCCGTACTGGGCCAACAAGGCGAAGGCGGGAGAAAAAAAAGAAATCCGCAAGTGCATTTCCTGCCTCGTCGGATGCTGGCAGGAATCGCTGATGATAAAGCATCACATGCGCTGCGCGATCAACCCGGCAGTCGGCGACGAGCGTTTCATCAAGTTCGGATCGGCAACCCAAAAATTCAAGCTGGCCATAGTAGGCGGAGGCCCCGCAGGTCTGGAAGCCGCCAGGATAGCGACGCTCAGGGGCCACACGGCCACGATTTTCGAAAAGAGCGAAGAACTCGGCGGCGCGATACTCTATTGCTGCACCGTCCACGGCAAGTCCAAAATGCGCTGGTATGCGGACTGGCAGAGGCAGCAAATCGCCAAACTCGGAGTCGAAGTCAAATTCGGAACGGTACCCACGAGCGCGCAGCTGAAAGGCTTCGATGCGGTATTCGTTGCCTCAGGAT
>JBDKUJ010000130.1:0-6379 GCA_039679665.1 Rectinema sp.
GACTGTCGGTCAGATAAGAGAATTTGCGGCCCGAACGCGGCGGCCCCATCACATCCGCGGGACTCACCGAGCTGCCGTCCGGCAGAAGGACATCGGAACCGCCTTGCAGGGTCGACCAGAGCGGTCCTCGAGGAACGCCTGCCGCGATCGCCCTTTCGGGGTGGAAGGCTCCGGGGCGCGAATTTTCCTCGATGGTATATCCGTAGCAGGGTTTGGTATGGCGCAGCGGAAAAGCGCGTATGTGAAAATCGTCTTTCTGCCACACGATTCCCGGTTCGGTGACTTCCTTTACGATTATTTCGTAATTGATGTACATATCGAGCGATTTTCTGGTCTGATCGATGTATTCGGCCAGTCGGGGCGGTCCGAAAATATACAGCGGTTCGTCCCTGTCGACCTGGCTCGAAAGCATAAGGATGCCGGGCAAGCCCGTGACATGATCCGCATGCATATGCGAAACGAACACGGCCGTGATCTTTTTCCAGCGCAGGTTCAGCCTGCGGATCGAAACCTGCGTGCCTTCGCCCCCGTCGAAAAGGAAAAGTTCCCCTTCGCGACGGACGAGTACGGAAGTGAGATGGCGGTGCGGAAGGGGCATCATACCCCCGGATCCGAGTACAAAGGCTTCCATGTTCATTTCATCCAACTATATCCGAGGAGAAGGCTTTTCAACAACCGGGCTCCCTCGTCTTGGCGCAAGCCGCCTTCCCGTGCGACTATCGAAGCATGAATTCCTTTTCCGACATGGGGCTCCCCGAAAACATCGCGGACGCCCTCGCCTCCTTCGGCTTCGACTCGCCCACTCCGGTCCAGCGCGAATCGGTGCCCCGAATCCTTGCGCGCAAGGATCTCTTCATGCAGTCGGAAACGGGCACGGGCAAAACCCTCGCCTATCTGGCGCCCGCATTCGCCCTCGCCAAGGATATGGATTTCGGCAAGGGGCCGGGCATAATCGTCCTTTCTCCGACCCAGGAATTGGCGGTCCAGGTGGCCGGCCAGGCGGAAAAGCTCGCTTCGGCCGCGGGTTTGCGCTGGAATGTGGTCACAATACTCGGAGGAAGCCCCCTGTCCCGCCAGGAAACCGAACTAAGGCGGCGCGCCGCGGTAGTAGTCGGCACGCCCGGCAGGCTCGCGGACCTCCTCAAGATGGGAGCCCTCAAAACCAGAAATCTCGCCGTCCTCGTAATGGACGAAGCCGATCGTCTTTTTGTTCCGGAGAGCGCCGATTCCGTGCGCGCGATCGCGGGAACTCTGCCGGAGCCCTGCGTCCGGGTTCTCGCCTCCGCAACGCTGGACGCAAAAACCCGCCGCATCGCCGCGCCCTTCCTTCGTTCGCCCGAAGCCACCGCCTCCGCGTCCGAAGGAATTCTCTCCGAAAAAATCGAGCATTGGGTCTTCTATGTCGATCACCGCAAGCGGACGGATTTTATCCGGCGTTTCGACTCTGCGCTGAAACCCGCACGCTGTCTCGTTTTCGCATCGAGGAGCGACCGGGTGGAATGGACGGTCGAACGGCTCCTGGACTTCGGTCTGCCCGCCGATTCGGTCCTGTCACGCCAGGACAAGGAACACCGCCGGGTCGCTCTGGAACGCTTCGCACAGGGAAAAATCAGGTACCTCGTAACGTCGGACCTGGGAGCGCGCGGACTGGACATCGCAGGGATATCCCACATCCTGAGCATGGATTTGCCCGAAGAATCTTCGGTATACGTGCACAGGGCCGGAAGAACCGGCCGCGCGGGCGCTTCGGGCATCAGTGTCGTCATGGCGGACGGTGTCGAACTGAAACGGGCATCGCGTATCGCGGTCGGCGGAAATTTCGTGTTCCGCTGCAAGTACCTCGAATCAGGCACTGTGTATGAGCCGCCCGTCGATGAGTTTTTCGCGCGGGTCGAAGCCGCCGAGGCCGAAAAACGGGCGCACAAGCGTGAGCGCGGAAACGAACACGTAAATGAGTACAGAAGTGGGCGCGGAAATTAGCGTGGGAGAGGCCGCGATGCCCCGCTTGCGCGAAGGCAGAGTCATCATCCCCGCGGTGGAAAAGGATCTCGCCAATCCCGAATGGGATCGAGCTTGCGCGCGCATCCTCATCGTCCGGCTTTCCGCCTGGAGCGACGTCGATATTTCCAGCCCCCACCTCGTCCTGTTCGCCGAAACGCGGTCGGCCCTGCCCGATGCCTACATCGATTTTGCCTTCCTGCCCCCGGCTCCCGACAGAGCGGCGCTGGACAGGGCGGCCCGGCCATGGTTTTTCGGCAGGGCTTCGGGCAGATCGCCTGCGGACTTCGACCTTGTGATGGTTTCCAACGCCTTCGCCCTCGAGCTGCTGAACCTGCCCTACCTTTTCGCCACTTCCGGGCTCCCGGCGACATCGCGTCTCCGGGCAGAGCTCGACCGCTGTCCTATCGTGATACTGGGCGGTTCGAACGCATCCTGCACGGGAGCGCTTGTCCGGCGCGAAGCCGACTTAAAGCAGCCGGCGCAGGATTCCATCCCGGATGGCATTTTTTTCGGCGAGGGCGAAACCGCAATCGGCGAACTGGCGAAAATCCTCTGTGGCAAAGAAGGGCGCACCGAACGCCTGTCCCAGGCCACGTCGGTCGAAGGCTTCTGGCCCTGTCTTGTCAGCCCCGGAGCCGGACGGCGGACTCCGGGCCCTGAACTTGTACCGCTCCTCTCCTACCCCGTACTCAACGGACAGTCGGCCTCGACTGTCCGCCTGGCGATCACCTCGGGCTGCCCCGGCTTCTGCTCGTTCTGCCTCGAAGGATGGGACAGAAGACCCTACCGCGAACTGCCCCTCGACCGGGTGCTCGATGCCGCCAGGCGCCTGCGGCGCGACACGGGCGCGGACACGCTCGATGTATACAGTTTCAACTTCAATACGCATGAAGATATAGAGTCACTGATCTTCGAGCTGAATCGCATATTCCGGCGCGTATCTTTCATGAGTCAGCGCCTGGACATACTCGCGCGCAGCCCCGGCCTCGCCCGGCTCGAAATGGCGGGAGGCAAGAAAAGTTTTACTCTCGGCATCGAAGGGATTTCGGACCGGATGCGCGCCTATTACCGCAAGGGACTCACCGAAACCGACCTCGAAGCCTGCGTGGAAGCATTGCTGGTTCCCGGCGTGAAAGAGATCAAGCTTTTCTACATTATTGCGGGAACCGAGACCGAAGCCGATCTCAAAGAATTCGAAGCCTTCGCGGCGAAGTTGAGCGAATTACGCGCAGCGCGCGCCCCCAGCGTGCGTTTTATCACCTCCGCAGGCTTCCTGGTCAGGCTACCATTCACTCCACTGCAGTTCGCTCCCCTCACGTTCGATGAACAGACTCTGAAACGCCTGTCGGCGCGAATCGGCGAAGCCTGCTGGAAAGCCGGAATCGAATATCGACAGGCTTCGGATTTCGAAGAGTATTGCGTCGACCAATGCCTGGCCATGGATCGCGGCGCCCTGCTCGACTGGCTCGTACGCCTGCCGGAAAAGGGATTCGTGTACGATGCATCGCTTCCGGCAGAAATATGGCCGTCGATGAGGGGCTATCTTCGTTCGCTCGGGCTGCCCGACGATGCCTATACAGGAGAAAAACCGGCCGACTGGCGGCCTCCTCTGGAATTCCAGGAACCGGAAATTCGCCATGAAATCCTGCGCCGGCATTACGAGGAAGCGCGATCGGAAGTCGATCGCTTATCCTGCCTCGGCGGACAGTGTTCCGATTGCGACGCCTGCGGCGAAACCGCGGACCGCGCGGACATGCTGCGCCATTCTCCGCCGCGACACGTTCCGCAGGCGCTGATCGAGCGGACAAGCCGACTTTTGGCCGCAAAAGCGACATTCAGCCGCATCCGGGCCGTCATCGAAATTCCGCCGGAACTCGCCTATGCGGGCGAAGAATACCGCCGGTCCTGGATTTTGCGCAGAATTTCGGCGCTTAAGCCCGGCTCCGAGCGTTTTGTCTTCGCAGTGGAAGAACTCGCCTTTGTGCCCGGAACCCCTTTTGCGGACCTGTTGCCGCAAGGCTGGGGACGATGGGGAGCCGCGGCGATCATGCTGTCCGGACCGGACGAGGGAAAATTGCGCGAGCTCGTCTCTGTTCTCGACCCGAAAGAATACGGTGCCGTGGCCTGGCGTTGGGTGGAACTGTCACTGGAATTGCCCCATGGAAACGGAAAAGCGGCCATGGAATCCCTGTCGCCATGGCTGGAAAAAGCGGGCGTCGCGCACGCGAAAACCACCGGGCGGGACGGCGGAATTCGCCTCACCGCGTCGGCGTCGGCGTCGGGCAGACGCATACTGCGAAAAGCCGAGTACTCGGTCACAGGTGAAACCGATATTCTCAAGCTTGTCGTCGGCGAAAAGGCGATGCTCGGTACATGGCTGAAAAACGAAGTTCTGTCGTACGCGGACGGTTCCGTGCGGGTGGTGGGACCGAACTGAAACCGGAAGCGGCGGCCGGATCAGATCTTCGGCTCCGGCTCGTAGCGCGCCATATTGACGTCGGTCTCGAATACGTCGACCGCGGACACCGGCAGATCCGGCGCTTCGGTTTTCACCGCACGGAAAATGTATTCGGCTATCCTCTCCGCGCTCGGGTCCTGGCGGAATTCGGCGATTTCGTTGAGATCGGAGTGATCCAGCCCCGCGAGCACCTTGCCCAGCGTCGATTTCAGCGCGCCGAAATCGACAAGCATGCCCCCTTCGCCCAGATGCGCGCCTGAAACCCAAAGCCTGACCCTATAGTTATGCCCGTGAAGGCGCTCGCATTTCCCGTTGTAGTGGGTCAAACGATGTGCCGCGGCAAACCACGCCTCAACCCTGGCTCTATACATCGTCCCGCCTCCTGTTTTTTGACAAACCAGGTCAACAATCTATACTTGAGTAGATGACATCATTGTGACTGTCTTCGGTCCCTTTGTCAGCCGGTTTTTCGTTTCGGCACCGTTTCCATACTGTTTCGGCATCGTTTCCGCACCGTTTCCGGGTGTGCAAGAGACAGAAGGCATATAGGAGCGTATATGAAAAGACTATTTTTTGTCGCCGCGATACTGCTCGCTGTTTCCGCTCCTGCGGCGTTCGGACAATTCAGGCTCGAACTGGGAGCCGAAGCTCCCCTGGGCATCGGCTACCTTTCGGGATCGGCTTCGGGCGACGCTTTTCTCGAGGATACCTTTTCGGAAACCGGCATCATTCCGATTCCGACCGCGGGACTTTACCTGCAGGCCGATCTGGCGATCATCAAAATCGCCGCGGGCGTAAAACTGCACAGCGCCATTATCGCGACCGGAGGCTATCCAAACCTCCTCGTCGAACTCGCGCTGGGCCCCCTCGCAGTCGAAGCGGGTCTGGGCGGGTATTATTTCGGATTTGCCGCGGTGGGCGAGGACGTCTGGTTTGGCCAGATGGACGTCCTGCTCCCCGAAGTATCGGCATGGCTCGCCCTGGGCAAGCGGCGCGCCTTCCGGATCGGAGCCGGGGCCATCGGCCTCATGGGCAGCGAGCTTGGCGCTGATTTGATTCCCTTTATCTATTACGCAGGCTTAAAGGTCGTCCTGGACTGAGGTCTCTTCCGCCCGTTCTCCGATTGATGACGTGAGCCCGGCGGTGCTATCCTCTGGACGAAATGAGCAAGCTCCTCTCCTGCATCGCCGCAGCCATCGGATCCTACTCGGTACACGGCAGTCTCGATCTCGAAATCGCGGGACTCGCGTATGATTCGCGCTCGATACGACCGGGGTTTTTATTTTTCGCCCTGCCCGGACTGCATACCGACGGGCATGAGTTCATCGACAAAGCCCTGGATTCCGGCGCTGCGGCGATAGTCTGCGAAAGGGAACCGCGCGAATACCGGAAAGGCGCGACGTATCTGCGGGTCGCCGATGCCCGGACAGCCATGTCCCCGGCGGCGGCGGCATTTTTCGATCGCCCCTCCGATTCGCTCAGGGTGATTGGTGTCACGGGTACCGAAGGCAAGAGTACGACAGTCTATTTTCTCTGGCAGCTTCTCAACATGTCGGGAAGAAAAGCCGGATTTTTCTCCACAGTGATGTCGGATACCGGCAGGGGCGAAAGACCCAATCCCGAACATCAGACAACGCCAGAGGCTACGTCCGTACAAGGCATGCTCGCGGACATGCGCGATTCGGGCCTCGAATACGCGGTCGTGGAATCGTCGAGCCACGGACTCTCGCCGCGCACGTCCCGGCTTGCGGATGTGGCATTCGACGTGGGCGTCATGACGAACGTTACCCATGAACACCTCGAATTCCACGGCACCTGGGAAAACTACCGCAACGACAAAGCCAACCTTTTCCGCGCCCTGGATGCGCACACGCACGTCAAGGTCATTTCCGGCACGAAGCTTGTAGTTCCTTCGGCGGG
>JBDKUJ010000131.1:0-3543 GCA_039679665.1 Rectinema sp.
GTCAAGCTAAGCCTCGAGGAATCCGGGGCACAGCCGATCGTCGACAATCTCGTAAGCAGCCTGCTGGCCGACGGAGCGACTTTCGATCCCTCTACGGATTTTACCGGCTTCATCGATACGTTGATCCCCGAGAATATCCGGAACGATGATGTAGCCTTCGCGGCCGCCATCGATGCGCTGGCCGCTTCACTCACTGATCTCAATCTGCTCGCGGCAAGTGTGGATTCTTCAGGCGGCGAGTACGCCGTGGAAGGAATGGATGTCAAAGGCATCGCCATGACGGCGGTGATATCCACGATTCTCAATGAGATTCAGCCACAGGCAGGACAAGGTACAAGAGGAGAAGCTCTGGTAGCCGCCTATAATAACCCTGGATCTGAGAGCACGTATATTGATATAGGCTCTTTGGATGCGGATACGCTCGATACGCTCGCAGCCGATCCTACAATCGCCACTTTGGTGGGTCTTGCGGGAATTGATCTGGCCAACCTGCCTGGCAGTGGTTCTTGAGCATCAGGAGGGATGTCATGAAACGAATTTATATTGCCTTGTTTGCACTCCTCCTTGCAGGGAGCGCATTCGCACAGACGAGTATGGATGGGCTTCTTCCCAAGAGCGCCAAGAATATGGGTATGGGCGGAGCCTTTACGACCTTCAGCACGGGGTATGACAGTTTCTTCGGAAACCCCGCCGGATTCGCGACGAAAAACGGTTCCCTTACGATCGCGGATATCGGGCTCTGGGCATATATCAGACCCAATCAGACGAATCTCGACAGAGTGAATGAGCTCATGGCTCCGGAGACCGACGAAACGCGCATGGGCGCCATCATCAACGAAATGCAGACCGAGAATAACGGTCTGGGCGCCGGCGCATCCCTCGGGTTGGGCTGGGCTGGAAAGGGATTCGGCCTCGGACTTACCGTGGTGACCGATGAAACAACGGAAGCTCTTACGGTCAAATCCAGGAACGAACTCAACGCGATTGCCGGTCTGGCCTTCCCGATAAATCTGGGAATCTTCAAAGTCAACCTTGGAGCCGATGTTCGCGCTTTCTACAGGCTGGATTCCGATGGCGCTTGGAATATCTTCGATATCGCCAACGATTCGATCGGGACGCAGCCTGTACTCGGCGGCTACGGTTTTGCGGTCGATGCGGGTACTACCGTAGAGGTCGGTCCCTTCATGCTTGGAGCCACAGTCCGCGATTTCGGACTCGGTTTCACCATGGAAAACGGCGTGATGCAGGATGTGATCGACGGCAATCTGCCCATGGGCGGTACCAGCGAGTATATACTCGATCCCAAAGTCGCCGCCGGATTGGGATTCAAGTTTAATCTCGGCAAGGTTCTGGCTTCTTCCATCTACGCCGAGGCCTCCGATGTAATCGCCGTCGTCGATAGCGGCTTCGGAGATATTTGGACCAATCTGCACTTTGGCGCGGAAGTGAAGATGTTTAACTTCCTCGCGATCCGGGGTGGTCTCAATCAGGGCTACTATTCGCTGGGCGCCGGCGTTGACCTGTTGTTCCTGGAAGTGGATGCCGCAGTCTTTACGGAAGAGGCCGGGCTGTATGCCCAGGACAGGCCTCGCTCAGGCGTCGCTCTCCAGGTCGCCATCAGATTCTGATCTTTGCTTTCGAATCGTGAGATGGGCGCCGCGCGGCGAAATGCGCGGCGCCTTTTTTTATGCGTAACGGGATGCACCCGCGGTAATTATTGAGCGGTGACGGCTTCGCCTTCGGTCGGGGATCTTTTCTTGATCGTCCCTTGATCATTTTATTGGTGGGAACGATTTCACTTGCGCGGTTTAAGAAGCAGTGATATAATTTTGAAAGTGGGAACGTTCCCACAAGGTGGATTATCGCTTCTATGAATCAGAAAATCAGTATTCACGAAGTCGCCCGTCTTGCCGGGGTTTCGAAAAGTACAGTGTCGCGCGTCATATCGGAACGCGGTGGCCCCGTAAGCGCCAAAGCGGAGGCTGCGGTCCGGACCGCCATCGAGAAACTGGGCTATACGCGCAATGCCATGGCCGCTGGCCTCCGTGCTTCGCGCACATACACCATTCTCCTTGTCGTACCAGATATTGCGAATCCCTTCTGGTCGGAGATAGCCCGCGCGGTACAGGACGCCCTGGAGCCGGAAGGTTACTTGGTGGTCATGGGCAATACGGACTGGAGTGAAGACAGGGAGCGTTCATATCTCAAATTATCATCCACAGGGAGATTCGACGGTCTCATCATAAACAGCGTAACCGATCGGATCGGCCTGATCCTCGAAGTTGGCATACCGGCCGTCCTTATAGGCGAGAGGAGTGAAACTACCGAGATAGATACGGTTGGAACAGATACGGACGTTGCCGCGACCAAGGCGCTCCAATACCTGTACGACATGGGGCACAGACGCATCGCAATCGTGACCAGCGAGACGGGAAGCGAACGCTATCTCTCCAGGCGCTACAGCGCCTATTCGCATTTCCTCGAGACGCATGGACTGCCCGAGAATCCCGATCTCGTCTTCACGGCTCATCTTTCGGCGGAGGGAGGCGAAAGACTCGCCGACAGTATCCTCGCATTGCCAGACTGGAAGGAAAGGATCAGTGCCGTCTTTTGCGGAAACGACATTCTGGCGATTTCTCTTCAAAACGCTCTCCGGTGTCGCGGAGTTCAGCCAGGCAGGGACCTTTCCCTGATAGGCATGGATGATATTCCCGCCGCGGCTCTCACCTGGCCCGCTCTTACAACCATCCGCAAGCCGCGCGGCGAGATGGGAAAGAAAGCCTCGGAACTTCTCCTCGCGCGCATTAAGGAACCTTCGCGAAATCCCGAAAAACATCTCTATCCCGGCACTCTCGTCATCAGAGAGAGCGTCGCTGACATAAGGATGCACAACCATGCTTGACCGAAAAGAAATCTTGTCGAACCGTTCCCGCTATATGTCGAAAGCTCGTGGCTGCCTTGCGGGGCTCGGAGTCGGAGACGCCATGGGCGATCTGGGGCGCAGTCAGGAGTATCGATCCCGTTACGGGATCGTCACGAACATGTACCCCGACGCCAGGAGTACGGATGACACGGAATTTGGCATTCTCACGGCCCGCTGCCTGATCGACTCGAAGGGCGCTCCGACCACCGCCGATGTCTGCGCTGCGTGGAAGAAATACATACTCGACCGCGGCGGCGCCAAAAAGCGCGCCGGTCGTCCTCTCTACGGCGCCATCGAAAATATAGGGCGTGGACTCATGCCGCCGGAATCCGGGCGTTATAACGTCATGAACACCGACGACGGGGCTGCTATGCGAATCAGCCCCATAGGTATCTTCCGCGCAGGTGATCCCGAAGGCGCGGCCACCATGGCCGCTGTCGATGCCTGCATAAGCCACGACCGTGACGGGATCTATGCGGCACAGGCGATTGCAGCGAGCGTGGCGGTTGCCATGGCGGACGGCTCCGTGGACGAGATAATCGCCGCAGGCCGGGAGCGCATGCCCGTGGATTCATGGATAGCCCGCACGATGGATATTGCGATGGAAATCTGTACCGCCA
>JBDKUJ010000132.1:0-2408 GCA_039679665.1 Rectinema sp.
TCGAGCGTATCCGCGTTGAAACGCTTGCCGTGACAGACTTCGCAGGTGATGTAGACGTCGGGAAGGAAGTTCATCTCGATCTTGTTGGTGCCGTCGCCCTGGCAGTTCTCGCAGCGGCCGCCCTTCACGTTGAAACTGAAGCGGCCCGGCTTCCATCCGCGGGCCTTGGACTCGGGCAGGGTCGCGAAGAGGTCGCGTATGGCGGTGAATACCCCGACATATGTGGCCGGGTTGGACCGTGGCGTGCGTCCGATCGGGCTCTGGTCGATGTTGATTATTTTATCGATGTACTCGAGGCCGTCTATCGAATCGTATTCGCCCTCCTGCCAGCTCGTGCCCATGACGCGATTCGAGATCACGGGATACAGGAGATCGGTGAGCAGGGTGCTCTTGCCCGAGCCCGAAACGCCCGTAATGCAGGTAAAAACGCCCAGGGGAAATTTTACGTCGATTCCCTTGAGGTTGTGCTGGCGGCAGCCGTGTATCTCGATGTGGCCGCCGTTTCCCTCGCGGCGCAGCGCGGGAACCTCGATCTTGAGGGTTCCAGCCAGGTATTGGCCTGTGAGGCTTTTTCTGGATTTCATGACCTCTTCGGGAGTGCCCTGCGCGACCACTTTGCCGCCGTGCACGCCCGCCCCCGGGCCTAAGTCGACGATGTAGTCGGCGGTACGCAGGGTCTGCTCGTCGTGCTCTACCACGATGAGCGTGTTGCCGATATCGCGCAGGTAAAGAAGCGTGTCGATGAGGCGCTGGTTGTCGCGCTGGTGCAGACCGATGGAAGGCTCGTCGAGGATATAGAGCACGCCGACCAGGGAGGAGCCTATCTGCGTGGCGAGCCTGATGCGCTGGGCTTCGCCGCCCGACAGTGTGGCGGCCTTGCGCTCCAGGGTCAGGTAATCGAGTCCGACATTGCGCATGAAGGTGAGCCGGGCCAGGATTTCCTTTATGATCTGTTTTGCTATCTGTTTTTCGGTATCGCCCAATTTTATATCGGAAAAGAACTTGATTGATTCTTCGACCGAACGCTGCGAAATGTCGTGGATGTCGGTGTCGCTTACGGTTACGGCGAGAGCTTCGGGGCGCAGGCGCTTTCCTCCGCAGACTTCGCAGGGTTTTTCCGTCATCATCCGTTCGAGCCACTGCTTTATGCCGTCGGAAGTGGTTTCCTTCCAGCGGCGTTTCAGGTCGGCGAGAATGCCGGGGAAACGCGACTGGTATTCGAAATGGCCCGTGCCTTCGCGGTTGTCGTAGCGAATTTTTACTTCT
Organism: Rectinema sp.; assembly: GCA_039679665.1. Lineage (GTDB taxonomy): Bacteria > Spirochaetota > Spirochaetia > Treponematales > Rectinemataceae > JBDKUJ01. Next base: position 1,267 of record JBDKUJ010000132.1, read on the forward strand.
TCGTCCGTTCCGTGGAAAATCGCGTTCATGACTTTATCGGACAAATCCGCAAAAGGTGTATCCAGGCTGAACTTGAAATGCTTGGACAGCGCTTCGAAGCGCGAACGGTTCCAGGCCGAATCCGGATTGTAGGGAATGCAGCCGCCCTCGTTGAAGGAGAGGTTTCTGTCGGGAATGACGAGGTCGGGGTCGAATTCGAGGTTGACGCCGAGCCCCGAGCAGGCCGGACAGGCGCCCTGCGGCGCGTTGAACGAGAAAAGGCGCGGCTCCATCTCCGGCAGGGAAATGTTGCACTCGGGGCAGGCACCCTTCTGGCTGAAAAATTCCTCGCTCTCGCCCTTTCCCGAATCGCGCACGACAATGACCGAACCCTCGGTGATCTGCAGGGCGGTTTCGACCGATTCGGCCAGACGACGCCGGACGTCTTCGCCGAGCTTCAGGCGGTCCACGACGATCTCTATCGAATGTTTTTTCTGTTTTTCGAGCTTGATTTCCTCGTCCAGGGGCAGGAGCGCGCCGTCCACCCTGGCACGGGTAAAGCCCTGTTTGGCGGCGTCTTCGAGGATCTTGCGGTGCTCGCCTTTCATGGCGCGGACGACGGGCGCGAGAATCTGGAGCCGGCTGCCCGAAGGCCAGGACATGATCGCCGACAGGATCTGATCGATACTCTGCTCGCGGATCACGCGCCCGCATTTCGGACAATGCGGCACGCCGACTCTGGCGAAGAGCAGGCGATAATAGTCGTATATCTCCGTCACCGTCCCCACGGTCGATCGCGGATTGCGGTGCGTCGTCTTCTGTTCGATCGAAATGGCGGGCGACAGACCTTCGATATAGTCGACGTCCGGCTTGTCCATGCGACCGAGGAACTGCCGGGCATATGCCGACAGGGACTCGACATAGCGCCTCTGCCCTTCGGCGAAGATGGTATCGAATGCAAGGGAACTTTTTCCCGAACCCGAAAGGCCGGAAATGACGATGAGTTTGTCCCTGGGGAGTTCGAGGTCGATATTTCGAAGATTGTGTTCGCGTGCGCCCTTGATGATCAGCTTGTCCATATAGGACTGCAGGATACTGTTTTGCCCCCGCACGGGGCAAGGGGTACTCCACGCAAGTATAGTCGTTTTCGTTCATGCTATACT
>JBDKUJ010000133.1:0-3669 GCA_039679665.1 Rectinema sp.
GTGTATCGTTCAGCTTTTCAGCGCTTCCGCAATCCTGGTTTCAAGTTTTCCGTTTTCGATTTCCAGGCGCTCCAGCGTGATCGTTTTACAGCCATTGAACCGGGCCAAAGCATGGATCGCTTCGAGCAGTGTGTTGGCGAAAGCGTCGTTTCGTTTCGCCGAATTCCCGTTTCGCTTTTTTGGTCGTTGAAGCGGATTCTCGCCCTCAGGAAAGAGCGCCATTCGTCGAATCAGAAATGAACCAGTGCGTGAATCGGCCTTGGCGTCCAGGAGCCCCGCAAAGCGCGGCCCAGCCTCGACGTCGTCATACAGAATCGGCAGCGCGAAATATCCGAATCGGCGTTTCTTTTCGGGGAGATAGCACTCGAGACGATAGTCGAACCCGAAGATCCGTTTTGCCCTTTTCCGGTCGATGATGAGAGGGTCGAAAGGCGAGAGTATGACGGCCCGGGGATGGTCTCCGGGTACGGGATCGGCGGTATTCAACGTTTCCCGGGTCGCATATGTCGTATAGGTGGAATTCGAAGTAGCGGGGCCGGTTTCGTCATGCACGCAAATTTCGACGAGATCGCCGGATTCGAGGCGGTGGGCGATTTCCCGCTGAATGCCGTCCTTCCCGTCTTTGCGCATGTAGGCGATCTCGTCCGCCGTGAAAAGGCCCAGAGAGGAAATAGCCCGATCGAGATGCCGCGCCGCCATTTCTTCGGTGCTCGGCATACGCATATCGAGCGAACGCGGCAGGGCGCGTTCCGCCAGGTCGTATACTTTCTGGAAATTCTTTCGGGTGACCGAAACCAGGATCCCGGCATGAAAGAGGTACTCGAGTGCGATTTTTGCCGGATTCCAGTCCCACCAGCCGGCGCCGCTTCGGGCGGACTTCGTGAAATCGGAACTGCGCATCGGGCCTTCTCCACGAATGCGGTCCAGAACGGCATCTACGGTCGATTTGTCCGCCTTGAACCACTCATGACCTTTTTCCCTGATACGCTCCATCCGGGGGAGGCAAAATCTGTATTCGGCAAGAGGAAGGTAAGCGGCGGCATGGGACCAGTATTCGATCGCGCGGCGCGGCTCGGATTCGAGCCTCCCGATACAGGCAGCATCGTATTCGGGTATGCGTGACCACATCGTGTGGTGGTGCGCTCTCTGGACGACGGAAATGGTGTCGATCTGGATCGAACCCAGCTGTTCCAGGATTTCTGCAGCCATCGAGTCGACCGAAGCGTCGGTCGCGGTAGAGGTGAGAGCGGAAGCGCGTGCCGCGATGCGTCTGGCTTCGGTGGCGGAAATTTGGACTGCCATACCGCAGGAATGTAAGCCCGGATTCCCTGTCGCCGCAAGGGTCGACCGGAAAACCCTCGCTGGAGGAGGCTCCCGCCGGAGAAGATTCTGGAAGAAGGGAGGTTTTTTCAAAAGTCGGAAGACTTTTGGAATTGGCTCAACGGACTGTAAAATTTGTTTCGGACTTCCGTCGCGCTTATACTAAGAGATCATCAGTGAAGGGAGGCAAGCCATGGAAACCGTCAGTGATATTCTCGCGACCAAGGGGCGCGAAGTATTCAGCGTCGGCCCCGACGTCACCTTGTATGAAGCGCTCGAAGCGATGTCAGACAGAAACATCGGAGCGATTCTCGTGGTCGACGAATCGGGCGAAATCCGCGGAATCCTTTCGGAACGCGATTTCGTAAGGAAGATAATCATCAAAGGACGTTCGGGCGAAGCTACCAAAGTACGCGAGATCATGACGACGAAAGTGCTGTACGTATCGCCGGATACATCGATCTCCGATTGCATGAATCTCATGACCGAAAAACGCGTCAGACATCTTCCGGTTATCGTGGGAGGGAAAGCCGTCGGCGTCATATCGATCGGCGATGTCGTCAAAGCGGTGTTGAAAAAGCAGGAAAGCCTGATCTCGGAGCAAGCGTTCCAGATCGGACAGCTCGAGCGCTACATTTCAGGCAGTCCCTGAATTTTTGCCGGCCTGCGCCTGCCGGACGTCCGGCAGGCGCCGCGCCCACCACTATGCTTGTCGGACGATGCCCGGGACGCCGTCAGCGATGGCGTCCCGCAATGGCAAGGTCAGTCTTCAGTCGGTTCGAGAGCCACGTGGGAGAATTCCCAGTGCTCCGGTGACCTCCAGAGGCTGGATATGGTCAGTTCCTTGATGAAAATAAGTTCCTTGGGCAGCCTTTCGTAGAGCTTCATGAACAATTCCTCGTGGGAGAGGATTTCTGTCATCCATTGCCCGCGGTCGATCGCCATCAGCTCGTTGAAACGCTCTTCGCCGAAATCCTCCATGCCATTCCAGCAGAGGTCTTCGTATCGCGGCATCCATCCGATGGGGCTTTCGACGCCTTTCGCGTGGTTGTTGGACCGTTCGACTATCCATTTCAGGACACGGATGTTCTCGCCGAAGCCGGGCCACAGGTACTCGCCGTCCTTGCCCTTCCTGAACCAGTTCACGCAGAAAATACGCGGGGCGTTGGATATGTTGCGGCCGAACTGGAACCAATGGTTGAAATAGGCGGCCATGTTGTAACCGCAGAACGGTAGCATGGCGAAAGGATCGCGACGGACCTGGCCGACCGCGCTGGTCGAAGCGGCGGTGGTTTCCGATCCGAGTGTGGCGGCGAGATACACACCATAATTCCAGTTGAAGGACTGGTAGACGAGAGGCTGGATGTTGCTGCGTCTGCCGCCGAAAATAAAAGCTTTGATGGGCACGCCCAGGGGCGCTTCCCAGTCCGGGTCGATGCTGGGACATTGGTAGGCGGGCGCGGTAAATCGCGCGTTGGGGTGCGCCGCCGGTTTTCCGAGAGAAGGAGCCCATGGGTTTCCCTGCCAGTCGATCAAACCTTGGGGCGGCGTTTTGGTCATGCCTTCCCACCACACATCGCCGTCCTGAGTGAGGGCGACATTGGTGAAAATCGTGTTCGACCTGATCGTAGCCATCGCATTGGGGTTGGACTTTTCGGAAGTACCCGGTGCGACGCCGAAGTATCCGGCCTCCGGATTGATGGCGTAAAGCTGGTTGTCGGGACCGGGCTTGATCCAGGCGATATCATCGCCAACCGTAGTGACTTTCCATCCGTCGAACGCTTTGGGGGGGATCAGCATGGCGAAATTGGTCTTGCCGCATGCGGAAGGAAAAGCCGCCGAGACGTAGGTTTTTTCGCCTTCGGGCGATTCAATGCCCAGGATGAGCATATGCTCGGCGAGCCATCCCTGGTCGCGCGCGAGAACGGAGGCGATGCGGAGCGCAAAGCATTTTTTTCCGAGCAGGGCGTTGCCGCCGTAGCCCGAACCGTAGGACCAGATCGCCCGTTCTTCAGGGAAATGGACGATATATTTCTTTTCCCGATTGCAGGGCCAGGTTGTGTCTTTCTGGCCCGGAGCGAGGGGAGAGCCTACTGAGTGAATACAGGGCACGAACTCGCCGTCCACGCCGAGCGCGTCCAGGGCGGGCCTTCCCATGCGCGTCATGATGCGCATATTGGCCACCACATATCCGGAATCGGTGATTTCGACGCCGATATGGGCGAGCGGGGAACCGATCGGGCCCATGCTGAAGGGGATTACATACATGGTGCGGCCGCGCATGCATCCATCGAAAAGGCCTTTCAGGACAACCTTCATCTCTTTCGGATCCATCCAGTTGTTGGTGGG
>JBDKUJ010000134.1:0-8565 GCA_039679665.1 Rectinema sp.
TTTTTCGTCAGGATCGAAGACGACGGCGTAATCACGCGCCAGGAAGTGAAGCGCGCCGTTGCGGTTTCGGATTCGCCTCTCGCCGATGCGCTCAACGCCCTTCTCGCCGGCCCGACCGAAGACGAACTAAGGCGAAAACTCATAAGCCTGGTCCCGCGCGGAACCCGGCTCCTTGGTGTCGGAATACGCGGCAGTACCGCCACGATCGACCTAAGCGACGCTTTTATGTACAACCGCTACGGTATTGAAGGCTATGCCGGCCAGCTCAAGCAGATAGTCTATACGGCCACATCCTTTCCCGGCATCCAGGACGTGCAGATCCTCATCGAGGGCAAGACGAGGGAATACCTCGGCGGCGAAGGCGTTTTCATCGGTAAACCCATCTCGCGCAACAGCTTCTGACTCGCCTCGTGAAGGTCGGGACAGGGGCTTCCGGACGGGCGGCCATTGTTGCCGGTATTGCGGTTCCGTGTTAAAATACTCATGAACAGGCTTTTCGCCCGCGAAGGAGTCTTCTCTGAAAACTACAGCACTGCATGACTGGCACTTGGCCAAGGGCGCACGCATGGCGCCTTTCGCCGGTTTTGACATGCCCATAAGCTATCCTACCGGTTCCGTCGAGGAGCACTTGGTCACCCGCCGTTCGGTGGGTCTTTTCGATATCGACCACATGGGCCAGATCGAGATTTCGGGCCCCGGCGCCGATGAGTACGTGTCCAGGCTCGTTTCCGCCCGCGTGTCCGACATGGTCGTTCCCCAGGCGCGCTATTCCCTCCTGCTCGACGGTGAGGGCTTCGTGCTGGACGATCTTTTCGTATACCGCATGCCCGACTCCTGGTGGATTGTCGTCAACGCATCCAACCGCGAGGCCGATTTCGCATGGTTCACCGCGCACGCGCCCAAAGGCGTCAAAGTAATCGACAAATCCGATGAAACCTACATGATCGCCGTACAGGGCCCCCGTGCGATCGAGCTTCTCGACGCAATCGGAAAGCCTGCCGTATCCACCCTTGAGCGCTTCACCTGGGGCAGGATCGCGATCGAAGGGGTGCCCGTCCTGTTCGGACGCACCGGCTATACGGGCGAAGACGGCGGCGAGCTGTTCTTCCCCGCCGAAAAGGCCGAGTTCCTCTGGAAACACATTCTCGATTCGGGCGCCAAGCTCGGAATCGAAACCATGCCCATAGGTCTTGCCGCACGCGATTCCTTGCGCTTCGAGGCCGGCATGCCGCTGCATGGCCATGAAATCAGCCCGTCGATCAAACCGCTCGAATCCGGCTTCAAATGGGCCTGCGATTTCGAAAAGGATTTTGTGGGCAAGGAAGCCCTCGAAAAGCTCGCCGCGGAAGGGGTCACCCGTAAACTGGTCGGCCTCGAGGTGACGGGCGGCGTGCCGCGCGAAGGGTATGATGTTGTCGATGTTTCGGGCCGCAAAGTGGGCGTATGCGTGGCGGGCATGTTCTGCCCCACGGTCAAGAAATACGCCGCCAACGCCTTTGTCGAACCCGGTCTGACCAAGACCGGAACCAGGCTCGCGGTGCTGGTGCGGGGCCAGCCCAAGGAAGCGGTCGTCGTCAAACGGCCGCTCTACGTCCCCGCGTACCGAAGATAGACCGCGTCGCGATCGGTCAAGGATCGCGACGGAATACCGGAATACCGGAATACCGGGAATACCGAATGATCATGCAAGGAGCACAGACATGAGTATCGATTCCAAAGCACGCTACGCCGAATCCCACGAATACGCCCGTCCCGACGGAGCCGAAGTCGTTGTCGGAATTTCCGATCATGCCCAGGCCGAGCTCGGCGATATCGTTTTCGTCGAACTTCCGGCGGTCGGCAAGACTATCGCCAAAGGGCAGACTTTCGGCGTGGTCGAATCCGTCAAGGCAGCTTCCGACCTCTATATGCCGGTGGGCGGGACGGTCGTGGCCGTCAACGCCGCGCTCGAAGGCGATCCCGCCCTCGTGAACCGCGATTGCTATGGCGAAGGCTGGATGCTTCGCGTAAAGCCGTCCGATGCCGCCCAGCTCGACGTCCTCATGGATGCGGCCGCGTATGGTGCCACGGTCGGGGAGGCATGATTCCGTGCCTTATATCGCCAATACCCACGCGGACCGCGAGGCGATGCTCGCTGCCATCGGGAAAAAGAAGGTAGAGGAACTTTTCGAGGATATCCCCGAATCGAGGCGTTTCCCCTCTCTCGATATGCCCAAAGGCCTGTCCGAACTTGAAGTGCTCCGCGAAGTCGAAGCACTCTCCGAAAAAAACATGCGCGCCGACAGAACCGCCTGGTTTCTCGGCGCCGGTGCCTACAATCATTTCATCCCTTCCCTCGTGCCGGCTCTTGCTTCGCGCGGCGAGTTCCTCACCGCCTATACGCCGTATCAGCCGGAAGTTTCGCAGGGCACTCTGCAGGCGATCTTCGAATACCAGAGCATGGCCGCGGCGCTTTTCGGCATGGCGGTCGTGAACGCATCGCATTACGACGGCGCCACGGCGCTCGCCGAGGCTGTCCTCATGGCCTGGCGCGCCGATGAAACGCGCAGCCGCATTCTGGTGCCCGAGGATCTGCATCCCGAGTATCTCGAAGTTCTCACGACCTACTTTGAATCCTTCCCTGTCAAAGTCGAACGCTACAAAGGTGATCCCGCCGCGGCTGCGTCCGATGCTTCCACCGCCTGTGTCGTCGCTTCCTATCCGACCTTCTCGGGCGAAATCTACCCGCTTTCCGCCGCCGCCGAAAAAGCGCACGCGGCCGGAGCCCTTTTCATCGTCCATACGGATCCGCTCCTCTGCGCGATCCTCAAAAGCCCCGGCGAGCAGGGTGCCGACATCGTGACTGCCGAAGGCCAGTGTCTGGGCAATTCGATGAATTTCGGCGGTCCCTACCTGGGCATGATGGGCGCAACCACGAAGCTCATGCGGAAAATCCCCGGGCGCATCGTTGGCGAAGCCAAGGATCATGAAGGACGCAAAGGATACGTCCTTACGCTGACCGCCAGGGAACAGCATATCCGCCGCGAAAAGGCGATTTCGAACATCTGTTCCAATCAGGGCCTCGTCATGCTGCAATCCTGCATCTACATGGCGGCCATGGGCGCGCAGGGCATGAAAACGGTGGCGATGCTCTGTCGCAACAAAGCGCATTTCGCCGCAAGTCTCATCAACAAGGTGCCCGGTTTCAAAGTGGCGACCAGGGAATTCTTCAAGGAATTCACGGTTCTGACGCCGGTGCCCGCCGAAGAGATCTATGCGAAACTTTCGGGCCGCGGCGTGGTGCCAGGTTTCCCGATGTCGCGTTACGACGCTTCGCGCACGCATGAACTCCTGGTATGCGTCACCGAAATGAACACGCGCAACCAGATAGAACTGCTCGCCAGCTCGCTCGAGGAGGCTTCCAAATGAATCTCAGGCCCGAACCCCTCGTTTACGAACTGTCGAGCGCAGGCCGCACCGGTTGCGCCCTGCCTTCCAGCGACGTCCCCGAGTATGAAATCCCCGCCGCACTGGCGCGGGGGAAACTTGCGCTCCCGGAACTCGACGAGCTGACGGTAGTCCGCCATTTCACGCGGCTTTCGCAGAAGAACTATTCCATCGATACGGAATTCTATCCGCTCGGCTCCTGCACGATGAAATACAATCCCAAAGCCAACGAAACCGCGGCGAACCTGCCGGGCTGGCGGAACCTGCACCCGCTTGCGGGCGCGGAACACAGCCAGGGCGCCATCGAACTCGTATATCGGCTGCAGAAAAGCCTCGCGGAAATCGGGGGCTTCTCCGCGGTGTCCCTGCAACCCGCGGCGGGCGCGCACGGTGAATTGTCCGGCGTCTTCATGATCCGTGCCAGGCAGCTGGCAAAAGGCCAGGGCAGGCGCGTCAAAATGCTGATCCCCGATTCGGCGCACGGCACCAATCCCGCGTCCTGTTCGATGGCGGGAATGACGACGCAGACCATTCCTTCCAATGCGGAGGGCGGGATCGACATGGATGCCCTCAAGGCAGCCCTCGACGACACTGTTGCCGGCATTATGATCACCAATCCCAACACATTGGGACTGTTCGAGCGCAATATCGAAGAAATCGCCCGGCTCGTACATAAAGCCGGGGGGCTCGTCTACGGCGACGGCGCCAACATGAACGCTCTCACGGGCGTCTTCAAACCCGGGCAGGCCGGCATCGACGTGATGCACTTCAACCTGCACAAAACATTCTCCACGCCCCACGGCGGCGGCGGCCCGGGCGCGGGCATGGTGGCGGCCGGGCCGGAACTGGCACCCTATCTGCCGGGGCCCGTGGCGGTAAAAAAAGAGTCCCGCTTCGCCATGGAAATGCCCGAGCACAGCATTGGCCGCATGAAAGCCTTCTACGGTAACTTTGGAGTGCTTGTACGCGCCTACGCCTATATCCTCACGCTCGGCCGGGACGGTTTGCGTTCTCTCGCCGAAAACGCCGTCCTGAACGCCAACTATCTCAAGGTAAAACTCGAAGGCGCCTACAAGGTAAAGTATCCTCGCGCCTGCATGCATGAATTCGTCGCGATGGGCGATATCGCTCCGGGCGTTCATACTCTGGATATCGCCAAGCGCCTGATCGATCTCGGATTCCATCCGCCCACAATCTATTTCCCGCTTATCGTGCCGGAAGCCCTGATGATCGAGCCGACCGAAACGGAAAGCAAGGCGACTCTCGATGCTTTTATCGAAGCGATGCTTGAGATCGCCCGGGAAGCCGCGGAAAAGCCTGAACTCCTGCACGACGCTCCTTCCATTACGCCCGTCGGAAGGCTGGACGAAGTGGCGGCCGCCCGCTCGCCCGTGCTTTGTTACAGAGGCTGATTTTTCAGCGTCGGCATCACGCGGACAGCCCGACCGGCGAATCCGGTCGGGCTTTTTTACCGCGCTATCGATGGAAAAGCCGAGATTGACAGGCCGAAATACATATACTTAGAATATGCGATCGCCTGCGGAAACCTGGAGGAATAAAGCTTGTCGTTGATGGCGTTCCTTCTCGCCGCGGCGCTCTCTGCTGCATTGATGCCTGTCATCATCGAATTCGCACGCAGACGCAGACTGTTCGACAAGCATGACGAGCGCAAAGTGCATGACGGGGAGGTTCCGCGCCTGGGCGGCGTAGGGATAAGCTTTGCGTTCATCTGCAGTGTCGGGGCCTTCGTGGCGCTGGAATATTCCTTCAGGAGCAGCGTCGCGCACGGAATTCGGGTCCTGCCGCTCGTCCTTTCGGGCATAGTCATTCTTATGCTGGGACTGATCGACGATCTGCGGACTCTTCGCGCCAGGTTCAAGCTGGTCATTCAGGTTGCGGCCACTCTTCTGGTCATGTCCGCAGGGTATCGTTTCAAGATTGTCCTCATCCCATGGGGGAACGGTACTTTCGATCTCGGTGTGTTTTCCTGGCCGCTCACTTTTATCTGGATCATCGGCGTGACCAACGCGATAAATCTGATAGACGGAATGGACGGTCTGGCGGCGGGTATCTCGGCGATCGCCGCGACGGCTTTCGGAACGATGATGCTTATTGGCGGCGACACGATGGGAGCGGTGCTTTGTTTCGCTCTCTGCGGAGCCGCAGTCGGATTTCTTCTGTACAACAAGCCTCCCGCCAAGATTTTCATGGGGGATTCGGGGAGTCTGTTTCTCGGTTTCTGCCTTTCGGTGCTTCCTCTTTTGGGACAGACCGACCACGATGCCCGGATCGGATTCCTGTCGGCGTCGACAATTCTCGCGATTCCTATTTTCGATACCCTTTCAGCTATCTGGCGGCGAACGAGAGCGGGAATTTCGTTTTTTACCCCCGATCGCGGACACATGCATCATCGGCTGCAGACCCTGGGGTTCGGCCCCAAGGCCGTTCTCGCGGTGGTCTATTCGGCATGTATCATCCTTTCGCTCTCGGCGGTGAGTTCCGTGCTTCTGCCGTCACCCTGGAGTTTTTCCGTAAAAGTGGCCGCGCTCGCGGCATGTCTATGCGGTTTTATAGCGCTCAACGGTGTCAAAATCATCAATCCCGAAAACGGAAACGGTACGGACACCCATAATCCTCCCACGACTCGCAACTGAGGGGCGATGTGAAAAACAAGGCGCAAATTTGTTCGTTCATAACCGTATCCTTGGTCTTTTCGTTTCTGTTTTCTTGTGCGATCGCTCCTGAGCCGCTTTCCGACGGCGCCGGGAGCGCAGCCAGGATCAGGAAATTCGTTGTGACATCGGGGAGCAACCCCTATCTGACCGTGCCGGAAGTGCAATGCTCGATCGAGGAAGGGGTGGATTCGGGCGTCATTCGGGCTACGATTCCCGGTGGTACTTCTCCGCTGCTTTCACTCCGCTGGTCGATCGCGGCCGGCTCACTCAAGTCCGGAGGCGTTTCCCTGGTTTCCGGAAAAGTGTTCGATATTTCCGTCATAAAGACGGTGGAAGCCGTGGACAGGAAGGGCAGGAGCAGAATTTACAGGCTCGAAATCGCAGATTCCGGTATTCCGACAGTCTATGTGAAAACAAAAGACAATGCACCCATCATCTCGAAGGACGATTGGGTCGATGCGACAATCGCCATCGCAGGAGGGGGGACGGCCTGGGCGTTTCCGCTTCCGCTTTCCGATACACGCATACGCGGCCGCGGCAATTCTACGTGGGGTATGCCCAAGAAACCCTATCGTCTTTCGTTTTCCAAAGCGGTATCGGTTTTTGGCATGGCCGAATCCAAGACCTGGGTTCTGCTCGCAAATTATGCCGACAAAAGCCTGATGCGGAATATCGTCGCCTTCGAAACGGCACGCATTCTCGACGGGAAGAATTTCGTTCCACACCAGTATCCGGTCGAACTCTACCTCAACGGGGAGTATCAAGGCGCATATTGCGTGGGCGAGCAGATCGAAACGGGCAAGGGCCGGGTAGACATCGGCAAGCCGTCCGGCGGATCGGACACAGCCTTTTTCCTCGAAGTCAACATGCGTTCCGAGCTGGAAGGCGGAATCGTGGACAAGGACTTTTTCGTGACGAGTTCGAGCGTATACATGGATTACAAGATGCCCAAGGCGGAAGATGTGACACCCGCCCAGCGCGAAGCCATCCGGACATTCGTAAACAAGGCGGAAGCGGCAATCCTGTCGGGCAAAGGCTATGAAGAGTATATCGACGTCGCTTCGTTCATCGACTGGATCATCATCGAAGAGCTTTTCAAGAGCCACGATTCAAATTTCCTGTCGAGCGTGTATCTGCATCGCAATACCGGTGGAAAGCTCATGCTCGGACCACTATGGGATTTCGATCTGGCTGCGGGGAATTCCGACTACGGAAATATCGCCGGGTATGACGTCAAGGATTCACGGGGCTGGTTTACGACTACCGCGGCATGGCTGGATGCCTTGATGAAGAACCCCGAATTCAAGCGAGCTTTCGCGACGCGATGGTTCGATATGCGCAATGTTCTTGAATCCACCGCCATGGGCACGATTGATACTACGGAAAGACTGCTTTCGCGGGTTCAGGAACCGACCTTCGAAAAATGGAAGATTATGGGCATATATGTCTGGCCGAATCCCCCCGAGCTTGTGGCCGCGGACAGTCACGCCAAACAAGTCGATGCGCTCACTGCCTGGCTGAAAGAGCGCTTTATCTGGCTCGATAGCGAGATCGGCAAGATGCGCGATTGAGCCAATTCCAAAAGTTGGTTACTTTTGGAATTGGCCTCGCCCCGAAGCGGTCAGATTTTCTGTGTCTCTTTCGGATAGAGAAAGCGCTTGATTTTCTGCGTCGGCGTCTTTTCGAAGGGTTCTTTCTGAATCTTGACCTTGCGAATGCGGGAAAAACTCGCAAGCCTTTCATTGGCTTCCTTGCGGATCTTTTCGAGCGTGGCCGAAATCATTTTTTCGACATCGCTCATAGCCTGGCCTATCTTTTCGACGGCTACCTTTTCGACCCCCGTGATCGCCTGGCCAATTTTTGAAGCCGCGTCTCCGGCTTCTTCCAGGCTGTCCCTTACCCGCGCTTCGAGGCCTTCCAGCACTTCGCTCTTCAGATATACGAGCGCCGTGAGTTCGCCGCCGTCATCGTATACGAGAGATTCCGCGACAAAAGGCGATCCGTTGATCACCGCTTCGATTTCCTCTGGATAGATATTTTCGCCGGAGGCGCCGAGGATCATCGTCTTGATCCTGCCTCTCACGAAAATACGTTTTTTTGAATCGATGTACCCCAAGTCGCCCGTACGGAACCATCCGTCTTCGGAGAAGGCTTCTGCGGTTCTGGCGGAGTCCTTGAAATAGCCCTTGAAAACATTGGGGCCTTTTGCCTGAATTTCGCCTTCTTTGCTTCCAGGTTTGGGGTCGCTGATGCGCAAGGATACTCCGGCAAGCGCCGGCCCCGTAGCCCTTAGCCTGGTTTTGGCGGGACTTGAGCCCGCAATAAGGGGTGAGGTTTCGGTCAGACCATAGCCGATGGCATAAGGGAATCCGGCTTTTTTGAGGAATTCTTCGACATCGGCCGAAAGCGGCGCTCCTCCGACGCCGAAAAACCGGAGCTTGCCTCCGAAGGTTTTTTTCAGCTT
>JBDKUJ010000135.1:0-16111 GCA_039679665.1 Rectinema sp.
GTGCCGCGCGAAGCGTAGAGCGCAAGCCCCATCGCTTCGAGCTTCCGCGCTTCCTCGAGAAAGTCCAGCTTGTCGCGCAGCGGTCCTGTCGACAGGAGCACGCCTTTCCTGGGAATCCGATACCCTACCGACAGGAAGGCCTTGAGGAAAGCGTCATCGAGATCCGTGCCGATACAGCCGACTTCGCCCGTCGAAGCCATCTCGACTCCGGGCACCGGATCGGCTCCATGCAGTCTGGAAAAACTGAATTGCGGCGCCTTGACGCCCACCCATTCCAGGTCCAGGGAAGAAACCGCGGATTTGCGCACTTCGCGGTTGAGCATCGCGCGGGTCGCCAGATCGATCATGTTCACGCCCGAAATCTTCGAGCAGAACGGAAAACTGCGCGATGCGCGCAGGTTGCATTCGATCACGCTGATGCGGTTGTTTTTTGCGAGAAACTGGATATTGAACGGGCCCGTGATTTCGAGCGCCCTGGCAATCATGGCCGCCGTTTTCCGCACCTTTCGGATGGTTTCGATATAGAGACGCTGGGCGGGCAGTACGACAGTGGCGTCGCCCGAATGCACGCCGGCGTTTTCCACATGTTCGGTTATGGCGTGATGGAGGATTTCCCCCTTCCGGGCGACTGCATCTATCTCGATCTCCTTGGTGTCTTCCATGAATTTGGAAATCACTACCGGGTGTTCGGACGACACTTCGACGGCGAGTCCGAGAAAACGTTCAAGGCTTGCGTCGTCCCAGGCTACGTTCATGGCCGCGCCCGAAAGCACATAACTCGGGCGGATGAGGACCGGATAGCCGACTTCGGCGGCAAAGGCTTTTGCCGCAGTCTGATCGGTGAGTTCGCGCCATGCCGGCTGCTCAATGCCCATGCGGTCCAGCAGGGCGGAAAATTTATGCCGGTCTTCGGCCATATCGATCTTTTTCGGTGGAGTTCCGAAGATCAGCGCGCCGGCCTCATACAGTCGCATCGCAAGGTTGTTGGGGGTCTGACCCCCCATCGAGAGGATCAGTCCGCCCGGCCTCTCCCTTTCATAGATGTCCAGAACCCTTTCGAGGCTCAGTTCTTCGAAATAGAGGCGGTCGCAGATATCGTAATCGGTACTTACCGTTTCCGGATTGCAGTTCACCATGATCGTATACTCGCCGAGAGCTCTGGCCGCGGCGACGGCGTTCACGCAGCACCAGTCGAATTCCACGCTCGACCCGATCCGGTATGCGCCCGACCCCAGTACCATCACTCCGTGTCCCGAAGGAGCGATATCGTCCTCCGTTCCGCCATATGTCATGAAAAGGTAGTTCGTTTTCGCAGGATACTCGGCGGCGAGCGTATCGATCTGCTTCACCGCGGGTTTGATGCCGAAGCGTTCCCGCAATGCCCTGACCCCGGCTTCGGTGGAGCCGGTAAGCGCAGCGATTCGCGTATCCGAAAAGCCGAGTCGTTTGGCTTCGCGCAAGAGTTCGCAACCGGGCGCCACACCTTTATCAATTTTTGACAATTCTTTTTCACAGGATAAAATGATAGCCATTTTTCCGAGGAACCAGCGATCGATCCTGGTCAGATCGTGTATCCGGTCGATCGACCAGCCTTCGGCGAGCGCCTTGTAGACCGCGAAAATCCGTCTGTCGGTAGGCCTCAAAAGAGCTTCCTTGAGCTTCTTTTCGCCGGGCCCTATGAACGCGTCATCCGCCACAAGGCCGGGAGCTCCGGTGCCGGCCATCCGGATAGCCTTCTGGAGAGCTTCCTCGAAGGTCCTGCCGATGGACATCACTTCGCCGACGGATTTCATCTCGCTGCCTATGTTTCTGTCCACATTCTTGAACTTGGCGAGATCCCAGCACGGTATCTTTACGACGCAATAATCGAGGGCGGGTTCGAAGCAGGAAACGGTCGTCCTGGTGATACAGTTCTTGATCGCGTACAGCGGCTTTCCGAGAGCGAGTTTGGCGGCCACATAGGCCAGAGGGTAGCCGGTGGCTTTGGAAGCGAGGGCCGAACTTCTCGACAATCGCGCGTTCACTTCGATGATGCGATATTCGTCGGACTCGGGATCGAGCGCGAACTGGATATTGCATTCGCCGACGATTCCGAGATGCGAAATCACGTCGATGGAAACGCGTCTGAGCATCTGGTATTCGGTGTCGTCGAGCGTCTGCGACGGCGCCACGACGATGCTTTCCCCCGTATGGATTCCCAGTGGGTCGAGATTTTCCATATTGCAGACAGTGACACAGTTGCCGGCCGAATCGCGGACGACTTCGTATTCGATTTCCTTCCAGCCGCCCAGCCATTCCTCGACGAGCACTTGGGGCGTCGCCGAAAAAGCCTTCGTACATCGCGCCTCGAGTTCCGCCGCGTCGGCGCAGAGCCCCGAACCGGCGCCTCCCAGGGCGTAGGCGGCGCGCACCATGACCGGATAGCCGACTTCGACCGCCGCCTCGAGCGCTTCCTGTGTAGACGTCGCGGCCTTGCTTCGTGGGGTCCGGGCGCCGATTTTCGCGAGCATGGCCGCGAAAAGCTCCCGATCCTCGGTGGTTTCTATCGCTTCGACGGGGGTGCCAAGGACCCGGACTCCGTACTTTGCAAGTACGCCGCTTCGATTCAGGCTGATACCGCAATTGAGCGCGGTCTGTCCGCCGAAGGAGAGCAGGATGCCGTCCGGTTTTTCCTTTTCGATGACTTTTTCGACGAAATCCGGTGTAACGGGAAGGAAATACGTCGAGTCCGCCATACCGCGGCTTGTCTGTATGGTTGCTATATTCGGATTGATGAGGACTGTCCTGATGCCTTCTTCCCGGAGGGCTTTAAGCGCCTGCGAACCGGAGTAATCGAATTCGCCGGCCTGACCGATCTTCAGCCCTCCGGAGCCGAGCACGAGTATTTTTTCGGGAATTTTCATGTCCGGTCTCCTTTCGCCATTGCCAGAAAACGATCGAGCAGAAATTCCGTATCGCGCGGTCCCGGACAGCCTTCGGGGTGGAACTGCACGGCACTATGCCTGCCATCCGCTGACCGGATTCCTTCGACCGTCCCGTCATTCGCATTTACGAACCAGGGCTCCCAGCCCTGCGGAAGGGAATCTTCCCGAACCGCATAGCCGTGGTTCTGGCTGGTGATGTAGCAGCGTTCCGTTTTCGCTTCGCGGCAGGGCTGATTCTGGCTTCTATGCCCGTAAGGAAGTTTGTAGGTATCGGCGCCTGCGGCGAGCGCAAGCAGCTGATTGCCAAGGCAGATTCCGAATACCGGCATTTTGCCTTCCAGGACTTTTCTGAGCGACGCGATGGTCTTTCCGCAGGATTTGGGATCGCCGGGGCCGTTGCCGACCACTATGCCGTCACAGGCAATGTCGACAAGCTCCCGATTCCAGGGTACGCGAAGTACGTCGGCCCCCCGGATCAGAAGCGAGCGGATGATGTTCGCCTTGACGCCGCAGTCCACAAGCAGAATTCGCGGACGTGCCGATGCGCCGCTCCATGCTGTACGGGCTTCCCACGAGTCCGCCCTCGAGTCCATCCCCGAGTCCGCCGACCCCGGGCCCTGTCGGGGTTTCCATTCCGTAGCCGAAAAGCCCTTTTCTCCGCCGCGATACAGAATCGCCGAATCGCATGAGGCCGCAGCGGCCGGATTTGATTCTTCGCCCTGACCGAATGCTACGTCGGGACAACCGTCGACAAGGATTTTTCCCTTCATCACTCCATGGGCCCGAAGATGTTTTGTCAGGGCGCGCGTATCGATATCGGCGATACCGGGCACATTTTCTTCCTCGAACCAGCTCCCCAGGCTTTGCGAACTTGCGTAGTGGCTCGGTTGTCCGCAAAGATCCGAAACGACGAGCGCGCGTGCCTGGATTCCCCCTGATTCAAAACCGTCGGGCAAGCCGAAGCGGTCGGTCCTGCGCACCGGTACTCCATAATTGCCCATGAGCGGGTATGTGGAAACGATGATTTGTCCCCTGAAGGATGGGTCGGTGAGGAACTGCGGGTAGCCCGTCATTCCCGTGGTGAAAACCACCTCTCCGGCGACGGGACGCGGGGCTCCGAACTGTTCGCCGGCGAAAACGGTTCCGTCTTCCAGGACGAGGGATGCTTTTTTTGTCCGGGGCATGTATTGGGACATGGAATGGATACCTCCGGTATCGGAACGATTCCGATCCGGCCGGGTATCGAGCGCAAGGTCGAATTCCCGGCGGGAATCCACATCCCGACCTTGCCGTATATATATACCAAAATAAAGTAATAATATGCAAGATGCATTTGCACATTAAATAGAGGCTTTTTCAAAAGTCGGAAGACTTTTGAAAAAGCCACCAAAACTTGCGGCATTTGCACACGGTTTCGTAAAAACCGCAGCAAATGCGGGCCAATTTCAAAAGTAACCGACTTTTGAAATTGGCCCAATACGCAGCGATTTCGACCGATTTGGCCTTGCCCTCGAAATTCAAGTAACAGATAATTGTATGGCAAGGTGTTATACGATGGCAGCAATAGATCTTTACCTGCAAAACGAACGTTCCCGGCTGCAAAGGCAAGTGACCCGACTTGAAGAAGAATGCGATGCCCGTCCCCGCGGCGCCCTGGTCTTGAAAAAACGCGGTTTGCGTGAGTACGCATATGTTATACGCAGGGACGAAGGCAGGGTAGTCACACAATATGTCGGGAAGGCCGGCTGCTGGAAATCGCAAGCCATCGGCGCGAAGCTTTCCGAGCGCCGGCGTTACGAAAACGAGCTTGCCCAGGCTCGAAATGAACTGGAGCGGATCTGCAAAATGCTTCGAGCCGGCGGAACGCTTTTTGATTGAATCTGTCGGTAAAATATTGTAGTATGACATCAAGCATGTTTTGAGGGGCGACCGTATCGCATTACGCGATATGTAGACCGGCACAAGGAAGTCATGAAGGACATCGTAGCGCTTCACCAGGCTGAATATGACGCTCCTCCCGATTGTGTCGCGCATGCGCCCGCGATAGTAAAGCTGTTGGGTGAACACACGGAAGGCTCGGACGGCATCGTCCTTGCGGCCGCGATTTCCTGCGAAATGCGCATCGCCGTTTCGATGCGCAAGGATACTTCGCTCCGTTTCTATGCGGCGGATTTCGGTGAACGCAAACGCGCCGCTTCCGGCTCCCTCAAATACAAGCGCGAAGATCGCTGGGCGAATCACATCAAGGCCGTATACGAAGCCTTCTCCTCGCCAGGCGTATCTTCGCCTATTGCCGTATCCTCGGCGGTATCCTCGGCAGGCGTATCTTCGGCGGCCGTATCCTCGGCAGGGTTCGAAGGCAGGGGCGTCAACATTACCATTTCGGGGGATATCCCCCTCGGATTGAGCCTGGGAGCTTCCGCGGCGATCGGCATGGCGACCGCCCTGGCCTTCAAGAGCATTCTCGGCTTGAGCCTGAAGAACGAGGAATTGGCTGAAATTGTCTGCAAGGCTGAAGCGGATTTTTTTGAAAAACCTGTTCCCATATATAATTATCTTGCGGCGACAGCTCCGGGAGCCAACACGCTTTCGGTCATCGACATGCGAAATTCCAAACGCCGCGCCGTTCAATTCCTAGACGAAAACTGGACACTCGTACTCACCGATTCCCGCGTACCGCGAAGTTCTGTGGAAGGGGAATTGCGCGAACGGTATGACCAGTGCCGCAAATGTCTCAGTTGCCTTTCGCCAAACGGATCCCGAAGCATGCGGGACGTCAAAACAGTCGAGCTGGACGAGCTGATGGGGCTTCTGCCCGAAAGCGTTCGAAGGCGCTGCCTCCATGTGGTCGAGGAAATCGCGCGCGTCGCCGAAGCTGAAGAAGCGCTGGCGAAACGCGATGATATCGCATTCGGGCGCATAATCAACAAATCGCACAATTCACTGCGCAGTCTCTATGAAGTCTCCTGCCCCGAAATCGACTGGCTCGTCAAAAGGGCTCTCGAAATAGACGGCGTGCTCTGCTCGCGCATGACGGGAAAAGGATTCGGCGGTTGCACGGTGAGCGTCATGAAGACGGAAGCCATCGTCGAATACCGGAAAAGGCTCGAAGACTACGAAAGAATATTCGGTTTCAAGGCGCAGGTTTACGAGACATCGATAAACGGCGGCCTGAGAATTACGGGCAGCTGATTCTCGATCGTGCCTGAGGGCCCGGTCAGACACGATCTTCATCCACGATTCTCTGACCTGCGCATCTTGAGCCTGACTTGCGTTTTCCTATACTGTTGCGTCGCTGCCGCTGCGCCAATTTCGAAAGTCGACCGATTTTCGAAAGGGCCTCGGTTATTCAAAACATCAAATACCCGGAGCGTTTCCTGAATGCGAATCCTTGTAACGAACGACGACGGAATAGATGCCGACGGCATCTCGGAACTCATCTTCCATCTTGAAGCCCTGAAAGACCCTTCAGGAGCCCCGGCGCATGAAATCTGGGTTATTGCCCCCGATTCCGAACGTTCCGGAGTGTCCCACGCCATGACACTCAGAAAGCCTACGAAAGTGCGAAAGCTGGGCGAACGGCGCTTTTCCTGTTCCGGTACACCCGCGGACTGTGTCATTCTGGCCGGGCTCGGAATCATGGAAGGGAAGCCCGATCTTGTTATTTCTGGCATCAATCATGGCCCGAATCTTGGCACCGACATCGTGTACTCCGGTACCTGCGGTGCGGCAAGGCAAGCCGCCCTGGTGGGAGTGCCCGCCATCGCGGTGTCCTGTGCGGCATATTCGGACCCCATGGATTACAGTGCCGGCGCCTCTTTCGTCGCCGAAAATATCGTCGCGCTCGTCGGGCTCTGGAAACCCGACGCCTTCGAGAACATCAACGCACCTTCAGCCCCCGCGGGGCGCTATGAAGCAAAATGGACGGTGCCCGGCCGGAACAAATACATGGACAAACTGAAATGCTTCGACGGTGCCGACGGCTACACATACTGTTTTTTGACCGCGGGCGATCACGAGAGGCACGCCGACCCGGTATCCGACCATCACGTCGTCACTGATGGCTATATCGCGATCAGCCTCATCGGCATCCATCCGGAGTCCGTGCACGACGAATCCCTGAACGGACAGCCTGTTTTCGGTGTGAACACTGCGTTTTCCGCGCCGCCTTCCACTTGACTCAAAAAGGTGGCGACGTATATAGTCTGCGAGTCGAGAATGCCATCTTAGCTCAGTTGGAAGAGCACGTGACTTGTAATCTCGGGGTCCCCGGTTCGATTCCGGGAGATGGCTCGAGAAGATGGCCTTGCCCCATGGGGAGATTCCCGAGTGGTCAAAGGGGGCAGACTGTAAATCTGTTGGCTTACGCCTTCGAAGGTTCAAATCCTTCTCTCCCCAGAACCTCCTCTCAGGCAGAGAGGGGGTTTTTTTATATGGAGGAAGCAGTGCCCGAATCCGCGTTCCCCCGCAATCCCCGGTTCGAATGTGTCCGCGGCTGTGTCGCCTGCTGTACGGGCGGCCCCGGTTATGTCTGGCTTTCCGAAGCCGACGCCAATGCTCTCGCCGCGCATTTTTCACTGTCCAGAGCCGAATTCCTCGAACGATACTGCCGTAACGTCGATACCGGGCTCGGCCTGTCGCCCAGTCTGGAGGAAAGAAACGATTATTCCTGCATTTTCCTGGGCGACTCCGGTTGTACGGTCTATCCCGTCCGGCCCGTCCAATGCAGGACCTATCCTTTCTGGGAAAGCATACTTTCCTCGCCCGAATCCTGGGCGGAAGAGACCAGACATTGTCCCGGCATGGGCCATGGCCCGGCCGTCTCCGAAGAAACCATAATCGATGCGGTTCTGGAACGGCGCCAGAATCCGCCCATACTGCTGCCATATCGCGGGGAGGCGACATGAAAACGTCGAAACACCGTGGTCCTGCGATCTTCATCATTGCGTGCGGACTGCTCGTTCTGGCGGTGGCCGGAGCCTTCTTCCTCTACAGAACTCCGGGCGCTCCGGGGCAAGGTGAAGAAGTGCGTTTCCTCGTCGAGCGCGGCGTTTCCGCTTCGGAAATAGCGGCTTCGCTTGAAAAAGCCGGTTTGATAAGAAACTCCCGCGTTTTCCTCATCGTCGCCCGGCTCTCCGGATCGGATTCCAGGTTTCAGGCCGGCAGCTACCGGATCGCCAAAGGAACGCCGATGGGCGAAATTGTCCGGACGATCGCGGAAGGGCGGCAGAGTCTCGAAAAAGTACTGGTTCCCGAAGGATATACGGCCCGGATGATCGCAGCGCTGTTCGCCGAAAAAGGAATCTGCCCGCCGGAAGAGTTTCTTGCGGCGGCGACCGACCCCGGACTGGCGAGAGAGCTCGGTATCCCGGCGAAGTCGCTCGAAGGCTATTTGTATCCCGACACGTATTTTGTATCTTCGGGAACCACGGGGGCGGATCTTGCGCGCCTCATGGTAAACGCGTTCAAGACTAAAATTGCCGCCTTGCCCGGGCTTCGTGGAATGGACGCACAAACGCTCCACGAGACGGTCACGCTGGCTTCCATCGTTGAACGGGAATACCGCGTCGCATCGGAAGCTCCGCTGATCGCCTCAGTATTCCTGAACCGAATGAGAATCGGTATGGCCCTGCAATCCTGCGCGACGGTCGTGTATGTCATTACCGAAAAACAGGGCAAGCCGCACCCCGAAGTGGTCAGGCTCGCGGATCTCAAGATTGCCGACCCCTACAACACCTATCTGCATAGGGGGCTGCCGCCCGGGCCGATTTCGAATCCCGGAATGACAGCCCTGGCGGCCGTATCCGAGCCCGCCAAAAGCGAGTACCTTTATTTCCGTCTGGCGGATGCCGAAAAGGGAGTACACCGCTTTTCCCGTACGCTGGAAGAGCATGCCAACACCAGTCTGCCCGTGAAGGGGTTTTAAGCGGGATGGCCCGGATACCCGAAGAACTCGTTCGTCAAATTCTCGAAAAAACCGATACCCTGGCCGTAGTCCAGGAAAAAGTGCGCCTTACAAAAAAAGGCGGGCGCTGGATGGGGCTCTGCCCCTTCCACAGCGAGCGTACGCCTTCGTTTTCCGTGGACGCCGAACGCGGCCTTTTCTACTGTTTTGGTTGTCAGAAAGGCGGCTCGATCGTCGATTTCGTCATGGAACTCGACAAAATCCCCTACAGGGAAGCCATATCCGAACTGGCGCGCAGGGCGGGCATCGAACTTCGCGAGGAAAGCGAAGCCGACAGCGCCGAAGAAAAGGAAAAGGCCGCCCTGTACTCGCTGTATGAAAAAATTGCCGGCACTTTCCACTGGTTCCTGGCATCCCACCCCTCCGGCACGGAAGCCCGCGAAACCCTTCTGCGCCGCGGTATGGGACCGGTCCTGGTGGAGCGATTCCGCCTTGGCTATGCGCCCGCCAATCGCCGATGGCTTTTCGGATTCCTGCAGTCCAAAGGTTTTTCGGCCGAATTTTTAGGCCGAAGCGGCCTTTTTTCGGCGAATACGCCCGGTTTTCCCCTGTTCGCGGATCGCATCATTTTTCCCATAGCCGACCAGAGGGGCAGGGTGATCGCTTTCGGAGGCAGACTGCTTCACGGCGACGGGCCCAAATACATCAACAGCCCCGATACTCCGATTTTTCGCAAACAGGAAAACCTCTTCGCCCTCGACCGCGCGACCGAAGGGATCAAGGCTTCCGGGAAAGTCCTCATCTGCGAAGGCTACATGGATGCGCTTTCCTTTCATGCGGCCGGAGTCGAGTATGCCGTGGCGCCGCTGGGAACGGCGTTCACCAGCAGACAGGCCGCCCTCGTCAAGCGCCGGGCGGACAAAGTCCTTCTCTGCTTCGACGCCGACGAGGCCGGACGCAAGGCGGCGGAGCGCGCATGCGCCATCGCGGCCTCCGTCGGACTCGACTCGGAAGTCGTCAGAGTGTCCGGAGGGAAGGATGCTTCCGAAATTCTGGAGAAACTGGGTGCGGAAGCATTGAAAAAACTTCCGGATTGTACTATAAATGGTGGGGATTTTCTCATAAGAAGAGCGAGAGAACTCTTCGACACCGGCACCGTGGAGGGAAAGGCGAAAGCGGCGGCTTTTCTTTATCCCTATATAGATGCTCTGGATTCCGAAGTCAAGCGACAGGCATTCCTGGATATCGCCTCAAGGCAATTGGGAGTAAATCCCGTTTCGCTTCAAGCCGATTACCGGTCCGCAAGGTCCGGAACCGGGCAAGGGAAGCAGCGTGCACAGGATTCTTTGGGCAAAACGGACTTGCGTGGAGCGGTGGAATCACCCGGCGCCAGGACGGGCGATCTGCTTTTTATGACCGCCGTCATGCTGATCCCGGGTACTTTCCCGGACCTGGCCACTGAAATTGCTCCCGGCGATCTGGACGATTCGCGCGCGCGCGATCTTTTCCTCGCCCTGGAGGAAGGAATGCGTTCGGGTATTGCGGATACTGCAGGCGTCCTGGCGCTCATCGGCGACGAGGCTGCGCGCAGGTTCGTACTTTCGGTGGCCGCTTCGGGCGAACTGGGAGATTCCGGCGAGATAATCATCAGGGATGGATTGCGTTCGGTGCGGATTCGCAGCCTTGAACGATCCCGCTTGCGGCTTCTTTCCCAGCTGGCCGGGCCTGCCGGGAGTGACGAGTCCGTATACGGCGTTCAAGAGTCCGGGCGCGATATTGGGCAAAAAATGGAACGAGAATCCGGGCGGGAAACCGCCGTGACGGAACTGCTCGCCGAAGTGATGAAACTGGATGCGGAGTTGGCCAGATTGAAAGGTGATGCTGATGAACGATCTTGAAATCGACCCCGCGATAGCGAAACTTCTCGAATATGCCAAGGAAAAGAAGACTATCAGCTTCGACGAGCTGTCCGACTTCTTGCCCGAGCATGTGCTCAACTCGGAAAAAATCGATGGAATCCTCGCCCTGCTGGAGAGCCACAACATCCAGCTCGAAGAAGAGGAAATCCAGATCGAGGAAGAGCCTCCCGCAAAGGTCGAAGTCGACAAGAAACGCCTCGTCTACAGCGACAAGGAAAGTTCCGTCGACGATCCCATCCGGCTTTACCTGCGCGAAATCGGCAAAGAACATCTTCTTACCGCCGCACAGGAAGTCGAACTCTCCCGCGCCATGGAAGAAGGCGAGGAGATTATCAAGGGGATACTGCGCAAGTCGGGCGTCCTGATTCCGGAGTTTTACCAGATCACGGTAAAAGCCCTTCGGAAGGAAGGCAAGGATTCCTCCGGGCAGCGCAAGGAAAATACTGAAAAAATCGCCGAACGCAGACGCCTCAACCAGTTCTATCGCGATGTGATACGCGACTGCCTTGTCGATCTGCGGGAATATGTCGAAATAAAGCGCAAGATAGTCGCCAGGGGCGGTGACATATTCATCGACGAAGAACTCGCTTCCCGAAGGGTGGCACTTCTTGTCCGCCTCAAGGATGCGGAGATACATCCCGAGGAAATCAACGGTTTTTCCGAAAAATTCATAGTCGCCGCCAAACGCATCCGCAAATATCGCCGTGAACAGGAAAGAATCGAGCGGATCCTGCGCATTTCGTCCATGAAGGAACTCCGCATCCTCGGCCGCAGTCTTACCATGCGCGAGAAGCGCGAAGAAATCGAAGCCGAACTCGGGCTGTCCTCCGACGAGATCAAAGAGAAGATCCGCCAGATCCAGGTAACGGAAAAAAGGCTCAAGGAACTCGAAATTTCTTTCGAATCGAATTGCGACCACATCATCACCATGGCCCGCGAGATAAACCGCGGCCGGATCATGATGAAAAACGCCAAGGATCGCCTCATCAAAGCGAACTTGCGTCTCGTCGTCTCGATCGCAAAAAAATACACCAACCGCGGGCTGCATTTCTTCGATCTCGTGCAGGAAGGCAACATCGGGCTCATCAAGGCAGTCGAAAAATTCGAATACCGGAAGGGCTATAAATTCTCGACGTACGCCACATGGTGGATACGCCAGGCCATCACCCGGTCCATCTCGGATCAGGCGCGGACCATCCGCGTACCCGTCCACATGATCGAGCAGATCAACAAAGTCGTGCGCGAATCACGCCAGCTCATGCAGAAACTGGGGCGTGAACCCAGCGACGACGAAGTGGCCGAGCAGCTCGGCTGGCCCGTCGCCAGGGTCAAGAGCGTCAAGAATGTCGCACGGGAACCGATTTCCCTCGAAACGCCCATAGGCGAGGATGAAGATTCGCTCCTGGGCGATTTCATCGAAGACAAGGAAGTTGAAAATCCCTCCGTGCAGACCGATTACAAGCTCCTCCAGGAGCAGATCCGCACGGTGCTGTCCACCCTGCCGCCCCGCGAGCAGGAAGTCCTGCGCATGCGTTTCGGCCTGGACGACGGCTATTCCCTGACCCTCGAGGAAGTAGGGCTCTATTTCAACGTTACCCGCGAGCGAATACGCCAGATCGAGGCCAAGGCGCTCAAGAAACTCAGACATTTCAAGCGTAGCCAGAAGCTTCGCGATTACATGGATCATTGACGAGGTGCACCCATGCTCATGGAAGAAGTATTCGGAAAACTCCAGGAATACCAGGGTATTCTGACCCGCCGGGTAGAGATCGAACGTGAAATCGACGAAATCCCCCGGGCACTGGAAACTCAGACGGAACTCTTGTCCCGCATCAAGAAAACCTATGCCGAAAAGCATCAGGAATTCGAGGCTACCGAAGCGAAGGTCAGAGAACTGAAAGGATCTCTCGCCGAAGCCGAAGGTTCCCGCGAGCACGCTGAAAAAGCCATGGACGGTATTACCACTCAGCGCGAATACGAGGCGCTCAACAAGGAAATCCGCGATTCGGGCGACAAGGAGCAATCCTATCGCAAGGATCTGCAACGCGAAGAGCGTTCCCTGGCCGAAGCCGAAGAGGAACTTCGCAAGTACGAGAGCATGATTCAGTCCCAGGAATCGGAAATCACCGAAAAGACCGCGAAGGTCAATTTGGATACCACCGAAAAACGGAACGAAATCGCATCGCTTCGCGACGAGGAAAAAAAGGCTTCGGAAGGCATCGATTCCGACGTCATCTTCAAATTCGAACGCATCATCCGGAACAAACAGGGTCTGGGCATCGTGCCCGTCAGGGGCGTCGTCTGCACCGGCTGTCACATGATCCTTCCCGCGCACTTCGTGAATGAAGTTCGCCAGGGCAACAAGATCATTTTTTGTCCCTATTGTTCGCGCGTTCTTTTCCATCAGGAAACGCCGGAGGATGCCGGCGACGTTCTGAGCGAGATCGAATCAGGTTCGCTTTCCGACCTCGAGGACTATATCGGGGAAGGCGAGGAGGAAGCCGATGACGAGAACGACGACGATCAGGACAAGGATTCCCGGGACGATTCGCGGGAAGACTCGGACGACTGAAGGGTATCAGGCGGCCGGTTGCCCCTGAGGGCGGCGGGCGGAGCCGAAGTTGTACTTGTGGTTGCGGCCGCCGTTTTGAGAGGGCCGCATTCGATCTGGGTTTTTGAAGGCGGGCCGCGTCGCCGCGCACCGTTTCAGCAGCCTTGCAGCTGCCGAAACAGTGCGAGGAAAGTCCGGGCTCGATAGAGCGCGACGCCGGGTAACGCCCGGGATGCCGCCGGACCGGAGTGGCTTTCCCTGAAAGGGGAGGGCGACGCCAAGGCCTGCGGCATACAGAGAGTGCCACAGAAAACGAACCGCCCAAGACCGGCTTTCGGTCGCGGAAACGCGATTCTGGCCGGGACGGCAAGGGTGAAAAGGCGGGGTAAGAGCCCACCGCGTTTCCGGTGACGGAAACGGCACGGAAAACCTCGTCGCGAGCAAGGCCGAACAGCGGAGGATCGCTCGTCGTGCCGGTAAGGGTCCGGGATCCGGTAAGGGTCAGGGCCCGAGCGGCGCTCCGCGGGTTGGTCGCTCGAGCCTTAAGCGAGAGCTCAGGGCCAGAGGGATGGCGACGGCTCCCGCAAGGGAGTACGGAACCCGGCTTATAGGCCCGCCTTTTTTTATATGCCCGAGGCTTTTTCAAAAGTCGGAAGACTTTTGAAAAAGCTACGAAACCTTGCAGCATTTGCACACGGTTTCGTAGAAACCGGAGCAAATGCGAGCCAATTTCAAAAGTAACCGACTTTTGAAATTGGCTCTGCCGTCTAGAATTGACGCCATACCCGAATCCGTGGTAAAAGCAGGCACATGTGTTCGGCTTGCGGAGCTTTTTTGATATGAGAAAATCCGGCGCATCGAAGTATCGGCGAGGGGCTCAACGCCCCCAGCAGCGTCGGCGCAAGCGCATAGCGACAGTGCTCGCGATGCTTTCAGTGCTGGCTCTCGCGGCCGGACTGTATTTCACGTTCGACATTTCGGGGCCATTCGAGGCCGGTTCGACCGGAAAAATCGCATCCAAGGATGCGATTTTAAAAGCCTGGACTTCAGGCGACAAAGCGGCAGTCCTCGATCTGACTCGCTCCTCGATCGAAAGCAAACCCCTCGATCCTTTCTACCTTACGTACAGGGGGTTTGCGGCATTTTATTCGGCTTCGGAAAAACCCGAAGGCGAGGAAAAAACCGCTTTGCTCGACGAATCGGTCCTCTCGCTGCGGAAAGCCCTGGCTTCGGGGAAAGCGCTTCCTGCGAAAGCACAGACTGAATACGTTCTCGGCAAGGCCTATTACGCCAAGGGCGAACCCTGGTACGACCTGGCTGTATCCTATATGGAATCATCGCTCGCGGACGGATACGGCGGCTCGGATGGCGACGAATACCTGGCAGCGCTCTATGCCGGGCTGGGCAGGCATGCCGATGCGGTCGGGCATTATGAAAAAGCCTTGTCCCGAAGCCGGGCCGAACTCCTTCTGCTTGCCGCGGCGAAAAGCTATATTGCAACAGGAGACAAGGCCAAAGCGAAAATCTTGCTCGACGAGGCTGTCGCTTCCGGCAAAGATGCGACGGCACTGCAGCAGGCGAGATTCCTTCTGGGCGGCCTGGCGGAAGAATCAGGCGACTTTTCGGGCGCCGAAGCGCAATATCAGGCTGCGCTGGATGCGGACCCTGAATCGGCTGAAGCATGGTATCGTATGGGCTTGATGTATCAATATAAAAATGATCCGGTGCGGGCGAGGGCCGCTTGGCGTAAGGCCGCGATGCTCGATCCCACACATTCAGGTGCCCGCCAGAAACTGGGCGAAAAACTTTAGGGAGGGGCAGATGGGCCTTCGCAATCTATTCGAATCGTTCTCCCAGGATATAGGTATCGATCTGGGGACCTGCAACACGCTCATTTATGTCCGCGGCAAAGGCATCGTACTCGATGAGCCTTCCGTCGTAGCTGTTGAACGCGGCACCAACAAGATCGTGGCCGTGGGCCGGGAAGCGAAGAACATGCTCTCGAGAACTCCCGGCGACATCATCGCCAAGCGCCCCCTGCGCGACGGAGTCATCGCGGACCCCGACATGACCGAGAAGATGATCAAGTACTTTATCCAGAAAGTCGTACCGCGAAACTGGTTCGTCAAACCGCGGATGGTAATAGGTGTGCCTTCCTGCATTACCAAGGTCGAGGAAAACGCCGTGATCGATTCGGCGTATAAAGCGGGCGCCCGCTCGGTCAAAGTGATCACCGAATCCCTGGCGGCCGCAATCGGCGCGGGTATTCCCATCACCGAACCCGCCGGTCACATGATATGCGACATCGGCGGCGGAACATCGGAAATATCGGTCATCTCCCTGAAAGGCATGGTCGTCACCAATGCGATACGCATCGGCGGCGATGAATTCGACGAAGCTATCGTCAGGCACATACGAAGCGTACATAACCTGATAATCGGCGATCAGACGGCCGAACGCCTCAAGATCGAAATCGGCAACGCCAGCCCTGATCGAACCATCGAAAAGATGGAAATCAAGGGTACCGACGCCATCACCGGCCTTCCGCGGCGCTTCGAAGTGGATTCCGTGGAAATACGCGAAGCCCTCATGGATTCCGTCAACCTCATCGTCGAGGAAGTCAAGAAAACCCTGGCCAAGACACCGCCCGAACTGGCGGCGGACATTGTGGAGCGCGGTATCGTCATGTCGGGCGGCGGCTCTCTGCTCAAGGGGTTCCCCAAACTCATCGCCAAGGAAACCGGGGTACCCGTAATCCTGGCCGAGCGCCCCCTCGAATGCGTCGCTATCGGCGCGGGCCGATATTTTGAAA
>JBDKUJ010000136.1:0-25854 GCA_039679665.1 Rectinema sp.
CGTAGGCCATCATATAGGCATCGGCGGCATCGCCGTACCAAATCGCCGAGCTGCCGTAGTTGCCGGCTTCCTGGTTGGCGTCGGCTTCCATCAGGATGTCTTCGGCGGAAGCGTAGGCTTCGGAAGCGTTTGTTGCGGCGTTGATACTGTCAGCTTTTTCTTTCGCGGCCGCGGCGTTGTCCTTGCTTTCGTAGGATTTGTACTCGATCCCGCGGGCAGAGACTTCGTCGTAGTAAGAGTTCGCATCCTTGAGGGCGGCGACTCCGGCGGCCAGATCGGTCGGGGAACCGGCAAGCCAGTATTCTTCCTCGGACGCATAGTTGGCTTCGGCCATCTCGAAGTAGGCGGGCGAATACTTGGCGTAGCCATTGGCGAAAATGACTTCGCGGTTGCTGTTGGCCGTGGCCTTCTCGTACGAGAATTCGTAGGCGAGGGCAGCCTGCTTGTATGCGGAAATGGCCATCGTGTATTCACCGGAGTCTTCGAGGCTCTCGGCTTCCGCGTAGTATTCTTCGGCGCCTTCATAACGGTCGGCGGCCAGTTCGGGAGCCTCCGCGCCGATGGCCTGGAACTTCATGTCGACCGCTTTGTCGCGTTCGGCTTCGACGCGCAGGGGAAGGCCTTCTTTGTTCAGGGCTTCCCATGAGGCCGTCGAATTCTCGAGTTTTTCCTTGACGGGATAGGCGATTGCGCCGTCGTAGGGCACGGTGTCCATTACCGATTCATAATGCGCCTGCGCGGACTGGTATTCTTCTTCGGCCGCGGCGTATTGCTCGGGCAGTACCGATTCGATGCCGTATTCCTGCGCATCGTTGCGCGAGAGGCTGGCGACGCCGAACAGGTTGCGGAGTTCGACTTCGGAAACGGCGGGCAACGCTTCGAACGTGACCGGGGTGGTTGCAACGACTGCCGGCGCGGCAGGAGTTACGACCGGAGCGGCGGGGGTTACGACGACGGGCGCGGCAGCCGGCACGGTAGTGGTGGTCGTCGCGGCTGGAGGCGTTTCGGTTCCATTAGTGTTTTCAAGTCCCTTCTTCGGATCCGTCGCGCACGACGCAAAGATGGCGATCGCTGCGATCAGCAGCAGGGCCAGGATTTTTTTACCTTTATGCATAGGCATCCTCCTCCGGACAATGATTAAGTTTCTTTATTTTCATACTATACTCATATCGACGCGGAGTCCATGACAAAATAGGGGAAAAAGCTTCCCCTCAGGCGATGCGCGCTTCGGATCGGCATGGCTCGTCCGCACAATCTTGAATATATCACGATACACTGAAAAATGTGGAAATTCGGAGGAAGAATGTCGACCAACGTACGAAAGGGACTCATCGCCGGAGGCCTGGCGCTGGCGGGATTGATCGTCCTGGCCATGGTTTTCGCGTATGGAGGAGCCCGGGCTCCAAAGGCGACTTTGTATTCTTTCGTTTCGGATGAGGGGCTTTCGCTCGAAATAAACGGAATGGATGGCGAGTATGACGGCTTCTGGTGCTGGCCCGCCAAAAAGCTTTATGGCCGGCTTTACGGCCGACGATCCGGGATTGGGCGCCTTTCCCTTGATCTGCCCGCTTCGGACGGTTCGGACCGGTCTTTGGAAGGGCGCTTCCTCCTTTTTTCGGGCGACATCGACGCGAAGCTTGTGGAGCGCACGGATGCGCAGGCGGCGAGCAAAGCGGGCGGTATGGATATTCGCCTGAAGAGGGCGCGCGGAACCGCCTCGGCCGAATCGGTATTGGAAAGCGGAGCGTATTCCGCGAGGATCGATGTCCTGGGCCGGGAAGCGGCTTTCGCGGCACGGCTCACGGGCAAAGCCGAAGCTTCCGACGGGAAGGGCGGCCGCTTGCCGGAAGCCGAAAGAGGTATCTTTTCGGAATTTTCGCTGAGTACGGTCTCACCGCGTACGGATGCACTCGGACCGATTTTCGACGAAGCCTTGCGTCGCGGCCTGGAATCGGGGGCGTATGCCGCTTCGCTCCGGGAAGCGTTCGCGGCCGATATACTGGCATTGCACGGCCCCGCCGTGCCGGCGCGGCCGCTGGAATTCAGAGAGCGCCAATTTCCCGTCGGGAGAGCGGGCAAATACCTGAGCGTGGCCACCGAACGCTATTACTTTTCCGGAGGAGCGCACGGAAATACGGTCACATCGTTCCGCGCCTTTGATCTGCAAAACGGGAAGACGCTTTTACTGCGCGAAATTCTCGCGGTCGGAGTCGCTGCGAGCCCTGTGAC
Source organism: Rectinema sp. (assembly GCA_039679665.1). Taxonomy (GTDB): domain Bacteria; phylum Spirochaetota; class Spirochaetia; order Treponematales; family Rectinemataceae; genus JBDKUJ01. Next base: position 2,230 of record JBDKUJ010000136.1, read on the forward strand.
AGAAGAAAAAACAACGCGCGCGGCCGATGCGACGCGCGGAATCGAAACAATTGCCGGACTGCTGCATAAAGAAGCGCGGCGTATCCTGAAGCTCGCCCCTGGCCAGTCGTTCACCGAAGCCGGATTCTTTGAGGATGCTCTGCCCCTGTCGGAAGACTGGTTTGCCTGTCCGGCGGGACTCGGGTTCCACTACGACAGGTATGAACTTGCCGCATATGCGAGGGGAGACTTCTATTTCGTGGTGCCCTGGGCGGAACTTGCCGGAATTGTCGATCCCGGGCTGGCGGACGCTTTCGCCGGAGCGGCCATACCTCTGGATACGAAGTAACTGCAAACCGCCACAACAGCGCCGCCGATGAAGACCCAGCGGTACCCCGTATTGCCGGCGCTTTTCCAGACGAGACCACCCAGCACCGGCAATGTCATCGCTACCAAGTGATCGATGCTGATGCCGAACGACAGGGTGGGAGACAGGTCCTCGGGACGGCTGACGATCTGTTTGGCGTAGACCGCACGCGACATCGACACCGCATCGGAAGCCTGATCGACGACATAGCAGGCGCAGATGACGACGAGAGCCGCTCCCGGGGGAAGCAGTTCCGGGGCGAAGGCGTAGAGCATACACAGAACGATCGTGAGCAGGGCTTCGGTTTCAAGCACAGGTCGCGGTCCGAAACGGTCGGTTATCTTTCCGACGGCAGGTTTCACTGCGATGCCGAGAATGGAAACGATGAAAAAGAGCAGAGTCATCGTGGAGACGGGCTGGTCAAACAGATCCACGATCATCCAGGGACCGAAGGTGATGAAAAGCTGTTTGCGCGCTCCGTACAGTACGGAAAGGACATAGAAGCGCGAGTATTCTCTTTTGACTACAAAGCGGCGCGCCGCCGCGACGCGGGGCGCCGGCTTCATGAAAAACAGCGAAAGCCCGGCCAGAAAATAGAAAATGGCGCCCACGCTGAAAGCCGTCCGATAGGAGAGATTCACAAAGCGGAACAGAATGACGAGGACCGCCGCGCCGACGACGAGTGCGGATGTGGTCGAAGCCTGGATCTTGCCCAGGACTCCTCCTTCGTTTCCCTTTCTCGCGAAGCCCATGCCGATGGAATTAGCGAGCGGCATGTAAATATGGGTGCCCGCACTGAACACGAACACGGAAGCCAGCATTATGCCGTACACGGGCGGTATCCAGCCCATGGCGAACATGCCGACGGATGCGACCATCCCTGCGATCACGGCTATGCGGACGTCGCCCAGGGCGGCGAGTACACCGACGAAAAGGCTCACCAGAAAGCCCGGCAATTCGCGCGGAAATTCGAGCAGCGTGCGCCGCCCAACATCCAGCGCATAATTGTCGCGCAGGTAATTGTTGAAGGCGGCGGAATTCACGCAGGCACCCAGGCCCATGAATATCGAAGCGAGCACGAAGAGCCGGAAGTCCCTTTCACGACCGGGATCGATCGCCGTGCGGCCGCCGTCCGCCGCGGGGGATGCTTTCACGATTCCCGTTTGCAGTCGGTCGACACGCGGCGGGCCTGGGCTTTCCAGGTTCTGTCACCGGCTTCGATTTCGGTCCAGGGGCCTGTGACGGTCGTGACCGCCGCGGCGGACGCGGGGTCAATCCAGTCGAGTTCCACGGCCAGGGTTTCACCGCGCACGAAATCGGAGAAAAAGTCGAGCGCTTCCTTCAGGTCCGGGGCGTCGGAGAGCATGCCCGAGGAGACTGTCAGGGAGATCCTGTCGGTCACCTCGAAGCCCGCATCCTTGCGCAGATTCTGCACGCCGCGCACGAGATCGCGCACGTAGCCTTCGCGCAGGAGTTCCGGGCTTATCGATGTATCCAGGGCGACGGTCAGGGTGCCTTCGTTGAGCACTTTGAGGCCCGGTCTTTCGTCTCTGCGGATATCCAGCTTGGCCGTATCCAGCGCGACCTTGCGGCCCGCGACTTCAATTTCGACAGGCTTGCCCGCGAGGATGGCGGCAATGACCGAGCCGTCGAGTCCTTCGATGAGCGCCGCCGCCGTCTTCATATCTTTTCCGAGTTCTTTGCCCAGGACACGGAAATTGGCTTTGGCCGAATATTCGACGAGATCTTCCTCATCCTCGCGGAAGAGCACCGATTTTACGTTGAGTTCTTCGCGCAGCATGTCTTCCATGCCCGCGAGCACGGCCCTTTCCTCCGGTACCTTCGTTACAAGCTGCACCGAGGCCAGCGGCTGGCGTATCTTGATGTCGTCGGCGACGCGCAGGGCGCGGCCCATCGAAACCGCATGGCGCACCGAGGCCATGTCGCGCTCGAGCGTCTCGTCGCGGAATCGCGCATCGTACTCCGGCCAGTCGCAGAGATGGATGGATTCCGGTTCGTCCGCGCATTTCAGGTTGAGGTACATCTCTTCGGTGAGAAAGGGGATCACGGGAGCGGCCACAAAAGCCAGCTTGCGCAAGACTCTATACAGAGTGGCATAGGCCTGCGCCTTGTCGGCGTCGCTTTCGGATTTCCAGAATCTTCTGCGCGATCTCCTGATGTACCAGTTGTTCAGGGCATCGATGAAATCGGTGACGGGAGCGATGGCGCCCTGCATGTCGTAGGCTTCCATTGCGGAAGTGACACCTGAGACCATTTTTTCGCAGACCGAGAGAATCCAGCGGTCGAGGATGTTGTCGGGTTTGCCGGAAGGGCCGAATGTCGCGGCTTCGGCGGAAGGGTCGGGGGAAACGCCATCGATGTTGGCGTATGTGACGAAGAATCCGTAGGCATTCCATAGCGGGAGGATGATGCTTTTGAGCACTTCCTTGACGCCTTCATCGGAATAGCGCAGATCCTCGGCCCGAGTGACGGCGCTGTTCATGAGGAAGAGTCTGAGCGCATCGGCTCCAAACCGCTCCACTACTCTCATCGGGTCGGTATAGTTTCGCAGGGACTTGGACATTTTCTTGCCGTCTTCGGCGAGCACGAGACCCGATACGATGCATGCGTCGAAGGCCTGTGAACCGAAGAGCCCCGCCGCGAGAACGGCGAGCGAATAGAACCAGCCGCGTGTCTGGTCGAGCCCTTCGTTGATGAAATCGGCGGGGAAATGGGCTTCGAATTTTTCCTTGTTTTCGAAAGGGTAGTGGAGTTGGGCGTAGGGCATCGCTCCCGATTCGAACCAGCAGTCGAGGACTTCAGGGATGCGATGCATGGTTCCGCCGCAGGCGCAGGGAAATTCGATCTTGTCCACGAAATGCTTGTGCAGGTCGTGAACCTGTACGCCCGAACGCTGCTCGAGTTCGGCGCGCGAGCCTATGCAGACGGTTTCGTCGCAATCGGGACATTTCCAGATAGGCAGCGGGTTGCCCCAGTAGCGATTCCGGCTTATGGCCCAGTCGCGTGCACCTTCGAGCCATTTGCCGAATCGCCCATCGCGTATGTGGACGGGGACCCAGGTCACTTCCTTGTTGCGGGCGACCATGTCGCCCTTGATCGGGTCGATCTTGACGAACCAGGAACCTATCGCGCGATAGATGAGGGGGCTCGAACAGCGCCAGCAGTGCGGGTAGGCGTGCAGGATCTGCTCGCGCCTGACGAGCTTGCCTTCGGATTTCAGCCTTTCGAGTATGGGCTTGTCGGCATCTTTGACGAACATTCCCTTGTAGTCGGGGACCTCATCCGTGAAGCGGCATTCGGCGTCGATCGGACAGACTGTGGGAATGCCGGTACCTTTCAGAACCTGATAGTCGTCTTCGCCGAAACCGGGAGCGGTATGGACGATACCGGTTCCATCTTCAGTGGTGACGTGCGATCCCAGGACCGTCACGAAGGCGCCCTGCGCGGTTGCGTCGGCGAAGTAGGGGAAGAGGGGTTCATAGCGGATGCCGGCCAGCCGGGCGCCTTTCTTTTTCCAGGCGATGTCCAGTTTTTCGGGCTCTTTGTAGTAGGTGCCCAGGCGGCTTTCGGCGAGGATGTAACGCTCGGCTCCGTCGCGGACGCATACATAGTCGATATCCGGGCCGAGGCAGAGCGCCATGTTGGAGGGCAGGGTCCAGGGCGTGGTGGTCCATGCCAGAAGATAGGTCGATCCATCGGCCAGGTCGGCCAAGGACGGATCGGGCTCTCCCGAGGATACGGGCTCTCCCGAGGATACGGGCTCTCCCGAGGATACGGGCGCGGCGGTCACCTTGAAACGGATCGTGATGGCAGGGTCGTGCACATCCTTGTAACCGCCCAGCGACAGCTCGTGACTGGACAGAACGGTGGAACAGCGGGGGCAATAGGGCAGAATATAGTGGCCTTCATAGATCAGCCCCTTGTCCCAGAGGGTTTTCATGATCCACCAGATGGTCTCCATATAATCGGGATCCATCGTCTTGTAGTCATGGTCGAAATCGACCCATCGGCCGAGACGCGTGACGATCTGGCGCCATTCCTTGACGTAGCGCAATACCGAGTCGCGGCATGCTTCGTTGAATTCGGCGATGCCGAATTTTTCTATATCGGTCTTGGAGTTGAGTCCCAGTTTTTTTTCGATCAGGTTTTCGACGGGCAGGCCGTGGCAGTCCCAGCCGAAGCGGCGTTCGACCTTGTAGCCACGCATGGTTTTATAACGGGGAACCATGTCCTTGATCGTGCCCGGTACGAAATGGCCGAAATGGGGCAGACCAGTGGCGAAGGGGGGGCCGTCATAAAACACGAACTCGGGGTTCTTGTCCCGCTGGGACACCGACTGTTCGAAGATCCGGCGTTCTTCCCAGAAGCGGAGGACTTCCTCTTCCATTTTCGGGAAGTTGACTTTCGGATCGACGCTTTTATACACGATGCCCTCCTGGAATTGCTGTGGGACGCCTCTATGCTACATCCGCAATGGACGAAGGAAGCGTAGCGCAGTATGCCATGAAAGGCCGGCCTCGTTCCAGATGGGAGGCACGATAGGAGGCGACAAGGGAGGCGCCATGGGGCGCGAAAACGCAGTCGGACGCCTGAGTCAGAACGCGAGTTCCGCCCTGAGCGAGGCCGAGAGGGACCAGGTGCCGCCCGAAGCCGTCGCCGTTCGTGTCGCGCCCGCTCCCATGCTCAGGTCGGAAGTCAGTACATCCCGGAAAGAAAAGGAAATTCCGGTCGAGACGGCGCCGGAATCGGGACTCCATCTTGCGTTCGCCGCCGCATTGGTCCAGTCGCCAAGAGGCGCGGAAAGGCTCGCGAATATGCGGTGCCGTTCGATTCCCGCCGCCAGGCTCCCTTCATATGCGTATTCGGCCAATAACACCGCATCGCCCAATCCCGTGTCGAAACCCGCCATCGCGCTCCAGACGCCGTCAGCCGCCCGCTCGCCGTCGGCGAGTGTCCATGTGCCTTCGCCGTAGAAGGATGCCGTATTCGTATCGATTTTCAGTTCGCCCGCCGTCGTCCAGGCGGCCTGTGCGGCGTTTCCCGCGACCGCTCTGCCCGCGGTCGCCGCGACGGAAAATGCGTCGAACAGGAATGCGTATCCGCGAAGGGCATATTTGCCTCTCCCCGCCGCGAAAGGGGCGGCGATAAAGTCGACGCTCGATACCGGAGTCGGATACAGGGCGACGCGCAGGGCGTCGACCGGCTGCCGCTGCGGAGTGGTACCGGAATAGTCCGGACGGAAAAAAATATCGGCCGGACTGAACGCCCTTCCTACGCCGAAATTCACGGGAATCCGGCCGGCTTCGACCATAATGGGTCCGTCCGATACGCGCATGGAAATCTCCCGCAGACCGAGGATGAGAAGCATGTCCGGGGCGGGCCCATTGTCGAAGGCTGGTGCCATGAATCTTTGCTGCTCGCCGCTTCCTTCCTGAAGCCATGCGATTTCGGCCGCCTTTCCTCCCGCGGTGGAGAGGTACGCATCGAGTCGGGCGGACGCTTTCCCCGCCCACATATCGACGACGAAATCGAATTCCGAAGACAGGCCGAAACCGACTGCGCCGGTTTCAAGATCGACTGCGATGCCGGAGCTTTGCGAAACTGCGCCGCCCGAATCGAATCCGGCGCTCCTGCCGTTTTCCTCCGCGAAAGCGGGCGGGGCGAACGCCATGAAGAGCGAAGCGGCCAACGCAAACGGCGCGTGCATGCGCGGAGTCGGGCGCCGGCGCGGGTCGGAGCGCGTACTCATCGGCGATTTCATCGTGCCAATGCCTGCAGCGAAAACATGGAAGCGTCGATCTTTGTGTCGATCCTGAGCAAAGTCATGGCGAAGACAGTCTCGGAATTTTTCTTGAGTTTGTCGCGCATGACCGTTCTGGAAGGAAACCAGCGCGATCCGATCTTGAGCACATCGAGTGTTTCCGTTTCCTTGAGCAGTTTTCCGCTTTTGGCGAAAAGCTCGGATTTGAGGACGACGTAACGCTCCGCATCGATCCACAAACGCCGTTTCGCATAGGCGGCATTCTGCGTCTTTTCGGTCAGTTCGAGAAGGTACGCCTTTCTGCCGAGCGCTTCTTCTGTTTTCAGCCATACGGTGTCATAGCTTTTGGAGAGACTTTCGGGTTCCAGCGCCTCGGCGTAGGAAAGATCCGAACCCATCATGCCTTGCGTAAGCAGGTGACCGGATATCTTGATCGTGTCGCGTTCCGAGGGAAAGTACATCCAGAGGTTTTCGCCCAATTTCAGCATCCTGACGCCCCTGTCTTCCGGATTGGTGAATTCGACGAAAGCCCTGTCCGGGCCCGTGGACCAGGTTTTCATGGTTTTGATCTTGATTTTGCCGTTCGACCGGATTTCCATGGATCCTTCGTATTCGATACTGTCGTAGACCATATTGGACTCGAGCTTCGCGAGAATCGAGCGGGCGTCGGGTTGGCCGTCATTCCGGGAAACGGCTTCCTGGGCGCCGGGAGATCCTCCGGCGAACGTCCGTATCGCCATGAACGCGAGGGCCAAAAGCATCGCCGATATTGGGCGTTTTTTCATACCGGACTCCTTTTCATACCGCACGTCATACCGCACGTCATACCGCACGGATCGCCTCCACCGGAGCGATGCGCGCCGCGTTCCTGGCCGGTATCCACGACATGAGCGCGGCCGCGAGCATGCCGAAAACGACCGAGAGCAGAGCCGTTCCGATATTTACCGAGGGGTGGATTACGTTGTCCATGGGCCAGGAAAAACCCGCCATCGAAGAAGTCATGTCGAACCCGATGCGCGCGAATACCGCGTTGAATACGGTTCCCGCCACTCCTCCCGCCAGCCCGCCGGCGAACCCCAGCAAGGATCCTTCGAGCAGGAAGAGCGACCGGATCCGGTTCGCGGGCATCCCCATCGACATGAGAATGCCGATTTCGCGCTTCCGCTCCAGCACCGCCATGGTCATCACATTGGCGATGACGAACGCTCCGAGCAGGGCGACGACAATCCATATCCACAGATAGATGGAATCCATCATCGCGACCAGTCGCGGGTATTCACCGATTTTCGTCCACGGCAAAACCGACAATTTCTGTCCCGCAAGGTCCGCGCTGCGCGAATCCAGCGCGGCCGTCGCCGCCTCCGCCGCCGCGGCGGTGTCGGAACGGTGAGGCAGCATCACGAGCAGTTGCTGCGCTCCGTTTTCCATGCCCAACAGGGTGCGCGCGTCGTCCAGGCCGATCTGGAAGACCGAATCGTCCATCGAGTTGACGCCGGTCTTGAAAAGACCGGAAATCCGGAATTTCTTGAACCCGAGACCTCCGTCGGATTTTTCGGTCAGCACTTTCAGGGAATCGCCCGCCTTGAGTCCGAGATCGGCGGCGAGACCCGCTCCAAGAACCGCGTCGCCGGGCGCCCCGATATAGGCGCCCGAGAGAATCCGCTTGTCCAGCATCAAAAGGCTGCGTTCGGTCTCCGGGTCGCCTGAAATCGCGACCGCGGCTTTGGTCGAATTTCCCGAACCGAGGACGACTCCGAATCTTATGCGTTGTGCGATCCGTGTTCCCGGCCAGCGGGAGTTCAGGGCTTCCGAGAGAATGGCCGCCGTCGTGTCAGAATCGGCGATATAATCGTCCACCGGCGAAAATATGGAGCGTTCGCGATAACCAGCGGTCGCAATATTGATGTGTCCGGTTTCGTTTTTCGTGTAATTGCGCACAAGCGAATCCATGAAACCGGAAGTGAAACCCTGCAGTATGACGATCATGGCGATGGACAGAAAAACCGATGTCGACGCCAGAACGCTTCTGCGTCTGTTGCGCAGCAGGTTTCGCGCTCCGAACGAAAGTATAGTCATGCCGGATCTCCTTCAGACGAACCGCAGGGCATCGGTGACTTCCATTTTCGACGCCTTCCGCGCGGGGATGAGCGCGGCTATCCACGAAGCGGCCAGACCGAAAATCATGCCGAACGCGAACGATTCCGTTTTCCACTCGCCTCTGAGCATTCCCGTCAGGGGGAGCGAACCCAGATCGACTTTGCCCATCATTTTCCCGATATCCAGTCCGATCGCCGATGTGTACCACACTGCGCATGCGCCGAGCGCGAGTCCGCCGACGCTTCCGATCACGCCCACCATAAGGCCTTCCAGCGCGAAAAGCCGACGGATCGCCGATGCGCCCATCCCGTACGCGCGCAGCACGCCGATTTCCCTTACTCGCGAATAGACGCTCATCAGTACCGTATTCACGACACCGACAGCGGCGATCAGCAGGACGACCAGAATTATCAGCATCGAGTATTTTGATTTCATGTTGCGCATCGCAAGATAATCGGCCGCGGCTTTGCCGACCGGTCTCGCATCGAGACCGGGGAAGGCCGATTCGACGGCCGCGGCGGCGGCCGCGGCCGCCGCCAGTTCGCCGTCGAGGTTTTTCGAGCGGGGCAGCGCGACGTCGAGTTCGGTGACGGGAAGATCGTCGTCCAGCAGTCTGCGGGCGTCGTCATAGCGCATGAACAGGCCGGAAGCGGACACTTCGGGCGCGGCCGCGTCGAGAATTCCGACGAGCCTGTACTCGTCCGCGTTCATGCTGTCGGTTTTCGTCCGGGCGGACACGAGAACCCAATCGCCGGGCGCGAGCCCGAGATCCGCCGCCAGGCCGGAGCCCATCACGACGCCGCCTTCATCCGAGCCTTGGAACCACGTCCCTTCGCGAAGGGAATCGCCCAACGTAAAGACTCCGGAATCCGCCTTTGGTTCGACGGCCACCGCCACCACCGGCAACCCGTCGCCGGAACCGGAGCCGGAGACGGTGGCGACGAATTTCGTCCTGGGGGCGATGCCCTCGGCTTCCGGCAGTATCTTCGCGATGCGGGAAGCGGTGTTTTCCGGATCGGGAATTCCGTATTCGAGGGGAAAGCCCGCCGATTCCGACCGGTATGCTTCGGTCGATATCGATACCGAAGAAGCGGTCTGGTCGACCATCGAGTCGATCGTCATCCTGTCCATGCCGGCGAGCAGGGAATCGAAGAATATGTACATGCCGATGCCGGCGGTGAGCACGATCGCGGTGATGAGGGTGCGTTTTCCGTGCCTGAAAACATTCCTGAGAGCGATGGAAAAAATGGGGTCGCGCATCGCATTACCTGCTCTCGTCGACGCGCACCAATCCATCGTGCAGTTCGACGATCCTGCGCGCCTGGTCCATGACCAGCCTGTCGTGCGTGGAAAAAATGAATGTGACCGCATCCCTTTCGTTGAGTTCTTTCATGAGGGCCACGATTTCGCCCGCGGTGCGCGAGTCCAGATTGGCCGTCGGTTCGTCCGCCAGCACGACGGCGGGATTCTTGACCAGCGCCCGCGCGATGGCGACGCGCTGTTCCTGTCCTCCCGAAAGTTCGCGCGGAAAACGGTCGGCTTTGTCCGCGATGCCGACCGCTTCGAGCATCAGAAGCGCCTTTTTCCGCATGAGACTGCGGTTGCGTCCGCCTTCGATGGCCAGGGGCAATTCGACGTTTTCCGCCACCGTGAGCACAGGTACCAGATTGTAGGACTGGAACACGAAGGAAACATGCTCCTTCCTGTACGCGGAAAGCTCCTTTTCGCCGAGCGCCCGGAGTTCCTTGCCTGCGTAGACCATGCGGCCTTCGGTGGGCGCGTCGAGACAGCCGAGAATATTGAGCAGCGTGGTCTTGCCGGAGCCCGAAGGTCCGACGACGGCCAGAAATTCGCCCTTTTCCACGTCGAGATCGATGCCGCCCAGAGCGATTACTTCGGTATCGCCCTTTCTGTAGATTTTCTTGACTCCCCTGAGGGAAAGGATGGTCATCGCCGCCTCCTGCCGTTTCACCGCGCTTTTCTGAGCACGGAAAGAATCATTTCGAGATCTTCGAGATATGCTTCGAGCGCCTTGAAACCCTTCTGGGACAGGCGCACTCCTGTGAACGGTTTCCCGGACACGAAGCGCTTTAAAATCGCTATATAACCTGCGGATTCCAGCGTTTTGAGCTGGGTCGAAAGGTTCCCGCCGGTGAATCCCAGATCGTCGCGCAAATCCGTAAATCCCACTTCCGGATCGGATGAAGAAGCGAGATATGTCAATATGCGCAGTCTCGCCTGTTCGTGCACAATGCGGTCGAGCGCGCCCGGTATTCTGTCGCTGTCGCTTTTGACCGCCGGATCGGGCACCGGGGAGCTGTTCTGCGCAGGCGGCGAAATCCGGCTCACGACTGCGGCCTCTCCTTTCCCGGCCGGCTCGCGCCTGTCCTGAACAGTCCCGCAACGCCGAAGACTATGAACATGCCCCCGATTATCGATGCCGACCAGAACCAGGGCGCCTTCTCCATGAAAAAGAAGGAGGACAGCCCCGCCGCCAGGGAGTACACGCCGAGCACACGGTATTCGACCAGGTCGACGAGGACGTCGAGGCCGAAGGCGGCGAACGACGCGAACACCGAAAGCAGGGAGACGATGTACCAAGGGTGCCCTATGGTAAAGCAGAAGACGACTCCCGTGGCCATGGACAGGACCGAGGCCAGGATAAGCAACACGGCCTTTCCGCCGAACATGAGGCGCAGCACTGTCCAGAACCCGGCTCCGCCGTCGATGCGCTTGGCCGCATTGGTGGTAAGAGTCACTTTGACCACGGCACCTGCGGCAAGCAGAACTGCGGGGCAAATCCAGAGGAGGGCGATCACGGCGCGCGGAGCGGCGGAAAGCGACCCGTATTCCTTGACGACGGCATTCGCGATGAGGCAAAGCCCCACCGTTATGAGTCCGTAAGGCAGGGAAAGGGCGGCGTAGATCCGTGTCGCCGCCACCTGCCGCAATATGGGATTGTTGCGGCGCAGCGCTTTCCTGAGGCCGACAACCACTTCCGCAAGTTCGTTCTTTTCGGACTCCAGGTCGGGTTTGTTCATTAAAGTTCTCCGATTATCCACAAACAAGTTTGTACAACAAACAATAATAAGTATTATTCTTGTCAGGTATTCCGTCAAGCCCCAATCGATGAAGGAAAAGCGACAACATCGGGTCTCGTCAAAAACGTCCGTATGTGATATAGTTTTTCACCGCCTGGATAACCGAAGCGGGAAGGAAATCGGAGGCGCAGATGAGAAGCGAGGTTCGGGACCTCGAGCCCGGCTATTACCATGAAGATCTTGAACCCGGTGGGGCGGAGCGCCTCGTGCTGAGGTTCCCCGCATGCGATGTGGTGGTTACAGGTACCCAGGCGCACACAGTACATATCGAACTCGACCTGCGCGGATCGGCCGCCGCCCTGGCGGCATGGAAGCCTTCCGTCCGCAGGAGGGAAAGCCTTCTCGTCATCGCCGATGAACTGTCCGGCGACGTCTTTCTGTCCGAAGCTCGCATCGGCGTGCCTGCCGGATTCCGCGACCTGGAGCTGCATGGCGGCTCGGGCAATCTCGACATCAGGGACTGTTCGCTGGATATTCTCGCTTCCACCGAATCCGGCGAACTCAGGGTAGAGGGCGGCGCGGCGGTCGAAGCTTCGAGCGTTTCGGGCAGCGTCATGCTTTCGGGGATGGCTTCGGCTTTTGTCCGGACTATCGCCGGTTCGGTCCGGTGTTCGCGTATAGGCGGCCACCTTTCGGTCGAATCCCAGGGTGGCGACGTACAGGCCGATACCATCGAAGGCAATATCGTGGCGCTGGTTTCGTCTGGAGAAATCTCGGTCCAGAGGCCCGGGGGACGTCTTCGTCTGATCACGGTATCGGGAGACGTGGAACTCGAGGTTACGGGTCCTTTCGCCGGCGGCGAAATCAGCACAGGCACCGGAGACGTCAGCCTTCAACTGGACGGCGCCCATCTGGAACTGCGGGGAGAGACCCTTTCGGGCGGCATACGCGCTCCGGGTACGGTTATCGCTCAAGGTTCCGGCCCCCGCCGCTGCGCGATGCGGCTGGGTTCAGGCGGCAGGCGCCTTCACGTCAAAAGCGTTTCCGGCGACATCGAAATCGATAGCTGAAAAAGACGCGGGGAACTTCCACGGCGCGGCGGCGCGCGGTTTTCGCGGCCGCCGCGCGGGAACACATCACACTTCTTCGAAAAGTTTCGCGATTCTCTTGCGGTATATCTCGTTCACCGCATGTCGCTTCAACTCCTGCTTGGCCGACAGCTCCTTCCCGACCTGGAAGGGCTCCGAGAGGAGATCGAAGCGGAATATGCGCTCGAACATCTTGAACCCATTCTTTAGGTTCACGAGCCCGGCGATTTCATAGTCGATCAGTTCCCTGACTTCGGGCTGCCGGAGCAGCGATTCGTAATCGATGTTGGGAATACTGTTTTCGTTGGCCCATGAAGTCAGGTTTTCCTGCTTCGGAACGATGAGGGCGGTCAGATATTTTTTGTCCTGACCCAGCACGATGGCGGTCCCGATGTAGTCGCTTTCGCATAGTTTCTGCTCGATCGGCACCGGTTCGATGTTTTCGCCGCCCAGGAGGACGATAGTGTCTTTCGCCCTTCCGGTAATGCGGATTTCACCGTGTATAGTGAGCATGCCGAGATCGCCGGTGTCGAGCCAGCCGACGGGCGTCATGACTTTGGCTGTCAGATCCGGCCTTTTGTAGTAACCGGCCATGACCTGCGGTCCGCGTACCTGGATAACACCCTTTTTCCCCGGCCCGAGGAATTCGCCGTGCTCGCCTGCGATCCTGATGTCGGTGCCGCGGTGAATGGGGCCGACGGTGCCCGCCACGGGTTTGTAGCGCATTCTTACTCCCAGGACGGGCGCCGTTTCGGTGAGTCCATAGCCTTCCAGAATGAGTATGCCGATCGCGTCGAAGAATCGGTCGACGGCTCCAGGGAGCGCTCCGCCGCCTGAGACTCCTGCGATGAAATTGGGGCCGAATTTTTCCTTGATTTTCCTGAAAACGAGCAGATTGCCGAGCCCTCTGATCGGAGCGAGCAGGAGGAAAGGCAGGATCGATGCAGCGATTTCCAGTATCCTCGATCTTGGCGAGAATGCCGGAATGCGGCCGAGCAAGTGATTGCGGAAAAAGGCGTAGCTCTCGCCGACACTGACAAAGAAATCGAAGAGAACTTTCTTGGCTCCGCCTGACTGCTTTATCTGCCTGTACACACCGTCCTTCACGGATTCCCATATGCGGGGAACCGAAGGCAGCCAATGCGGCTGGATGGCTTTCATATCGGCGAGGAGTACCGACCCGATGGGCTTGGAGTAGGCGAGCGTAGCGCCTGAGGCCAGCACAACGTACTGGATGATGCGTTCGAAAGAATGCCAGACCGGGAGGACGGAAAGAAATACCTGGCCCGGCCTGATGTCATACACGTCGGGAATGTATTCGGTCTGATGCAGGAAGTTTCCATGGCTCAACATGACACCTTTGGGGTCGCCCGTAGTGCCCGAGGTGTATATCAGGGTTGCGAGTTCGTCGCGTTTGCCCTGGGCGACTTCGCGCGCATAGATATCCGGATCCTTCGCGAGGAGTGCGGCGCCCTTGTCGGCCAGCGCCTGGAAGACGAGGAGTTCGAGCCCGGCGTTTGCCGTCTGCGATGCGATTGCGGCATCGGGTTCGTCGAAAAGAATCACGCGCCTGAGCTGCGGCATGCGGTCGCGGGCTTCGAGGATTTTTGCGAGCTGCCTGTCGTTTTCGAGAATCGCGGTTTCGCATTCGCTCCAGGACAGGATGTAGGAAATTTCCTGGACAGTGGCATCGGTGCCGCGCGGGACGTCCGCTCCGCCAAGCCCGAGTATTGCCAGGTCCGCCACAAGCCATTCTTTGCGGTTGTCGGAGATGAGACCGATCTTGTCCCCGCGTCTGACGCCGATAGAAACGAGCCCCGCGGCGAATTCCGATATGCGGTCGAGCAGCGTCCCATAGCTCTGGGCCCTGAAAACGCCATCTTTGTCTTTCGAAAGCTGGACGGACGCCCCGGGCTGGGCTCGGACTTTCTCCATGAACATCTGCGGTATGGTTTGCGCCATCATCGCTCCTTGGTGGGATGATCTTATTTGACAATATTACTATTTATGTAAAACTGTGTAAAGTGTATATTTATGGTCAGGATTGTCGTGTTGGCGGCGGCCCGGTCAGGCGAGGATTTTGCGGTCTTGGGGTACTTGGTCGAAATAAGCGGAAAAGGTGGACCTCATCGCCCCGATGTCGGGCGCCTTCGCGAGATTGGTCCTGAGGTAATGGGCAAAAGAAAAATTATCCGCATAGTAGGAAAAAAAACGTTTCGCGCTTTCGAGCCGCCATGCTTCGGGAAGCAAAGCTTCCGCGAGATCGAGGAAGTGCAGTCCGATCGCTTCTCCGTCATGTCGGGCATGAACATGGGGGTCGGATGGCGAAGCCCCCAAAAGCGCCGGCTCTCGAAGAGAGGCCGATTCTCGAAGAGAAGCGAATATCCAGGGCCGACGAGCGGCTTCGCGACCGATCATGACGGCGGCCGGCTTTTGGACGGAAAACATGCGCGCAACATCGGCCGGACTTCGCAAGTCTCCGTTGCCGACCACCGGAATCGACAGGTCGGAGGCGAGGACGCCGATGAGGTCAGGATTGGCGGCGCGGCGGAACCTTTGCGCATCGGTACGCGGATGCAGCGTGAGAAAATCGAGGCCGGCGTCGGCAAGGCGGCGGCAGTAGGCCAGAAGCCGTTCGGGGTTGTCGTCCTCGCCCGAGCGGAGTTTGGCGGAAAGGAGGCCAGGCCAGGCTGCGCGCGCGGCGGCGATCAGGCGCACTGCGCCTTCGGGATCGGCGCTCCAGGCCGAGCCGCCTCCGGAACGTCGAATTTTCGGAGCCGCACAGCCGAAGTTTATGTCGACGCCGCGCGGGCGGGACCCATCGGGCAGGCCGGCAAGGCGGCGGCAGGCCTCGGCCAGCCGTTCGGGGCGCTTTGCGAAGAACTGGACCGATGTGGCGTCCGGATCGGGCGCAGTATCGATGTAGATCGGGTCTTCGGGCCCGCCCGAGAGGAACCCCTCGACGCCGGCCATTTCGGTGAAGGCATAGTCCGGAGGACCCAGCTCCGAAACGAGAGTGCGGAATGCCCGGTTGCTGATTCCGACCATGGGGGCGAGGAGGAGAGAACCGTCGGCAAAGGGTCGATTCATTGCCGCGGATTGTAGCGGCCGGGGCTATGAGGCGCAATGACCGTTCTCTTCGGGAATTGACTGAAGGGCGGTATATGGTGTATGTATATCCAACGCGATGCCCCGATTCGGACCCCTGTCCGGGGATGAGTACGTCCAAAGGGGGGTCCACCTACGATTTTCCGGGAGGAACTTTTGTGAGCGTAAAGATCAGGCTCAAGAAATTCGGCGCCAAAGCCAGGCCTTTTTATCGCATCGTCATCATTGATTCGCGCGCCGCGCGCGACAGCCGTACTATCGAAGAGATCGGTCTATATCACCCCATCGAGACCGAAGACAAACAGCTCAAGATCGATGAGGAAAGGGCCAGACATTGGCTTTCCGTGGGCGCCCAGCCCTCCGACACTGTCCGCGCTCTCCTCAACCGGAAGAACATCCACGTAAAGTGAGCCCGGGTTTCATGCCCGAGCCGTGGAGGTCCTCCATATGAAGGAAATCGAAGTGGAACGTGATCTCGTCGAATATATCGTCAAGTCTCTGGTCGACGACCCTGAAGCGGTGCAGATCAATGTCATCGAAGGGGAAAAGTCGACCATTCTCGAACTGAAGGTGGCCGAAGCCGACGTCGGCAAGGTGATCGGCAAACATGGCCGCATCGCCAAAGCCATCAGGACCATTCTCTCCGCATCCGCAGGCGCGCAGGACAAGCGCGTGATGCTGGAGATTCTGGACTGAAGCGCCCTCATGCGGGGGCGCGGGGCGGAGTGATGGGAAAATCCCCGGAATCGCCGGCCGGCCGGCCAGGCGGCGACCAAAAGCGTGATAACCCCAAGGACGAAGGCGCTTTGATCGCTGTCGCCCGCCTCGGAGCGCCGCGTGGCGTATCGGGGCACTTGAAGCTCCACAGCTTTTCGGGCGAATTCGCCCACCTGGCTCTCCTCAAAGAAGTACTGCTCGCGCCGGGAACGCCTGAGGCATCCGGCAAGTCCGCTGCCCCGGGTGTTCCCGTCGCCCGCAAAAAGGTGATCGTCCATTCGATGGAATCGGGCGAATGGGGCATCAGCTTCCAGTTCGAAGGATACGACAGCCCGGAAAAGGCGCGCGTCCTGACCGGGATGGAAATACTCGTGCCCCTGTCGGAGGCGAGCCCTCTTCGCGAAGGGGAATGGTATATTTCCGATCTGATCGGCCTTGCTCTGACTTTTGAAGGCAAAAAGGTCGCCGAAATCAGGAGCGTACTGGACGGTGCGGCCGATCCGCTGCTCGAGTGCCGGCTTCCCGACGGGAAAGCCGTTCTCATACCCTTCCGGAAAGAGTACATCGGCGAAGTGGATCTCGGGCGAGGGAACATGGAACTACTGTACGACTGGCTCCTCGAATGAAAATCACCGTCCTGACGCTGTTTCCGGAAATCCTTAAAGGTTTTTTCGAAGCGTCGATCATGAAACGTGCCGTCGAACGCGGCCTCGTGTCCTACGAACTTGTGGACATCAGGGATTACGCGATCGACAAACACCACAAATGCGACGATGAAGTATTCGGCGGGGGCGCAGGCATGCTCATGCTGCCGGGACCTCTGGGCCGCGCTCTCGAAGCCGCGGGTTCGGCGGTGAAGCTCGATCCTTCCATTTCTGTGGCGGGCGCTCCGAGAACCATATTTGTGACGCCGTCGGGCCGTCTGCTGAACCAGGCGATGGCGGGGGAACTCGCCACCGAAAAACATCTGATCCTTGTCTGCGGGCGTTACGAAGGGATCGACCAGCGCGTGATCGACCGTTACGTCACTGACGAAATCTCCATCGGCGACTACGTGCTTTCGAGCGGAGAGGTCGCGGCGATGGTTCTGGTGGACGCGGTGTACAGACTCGTGCCGGGTGTGATTTCCGGCGAATCGCTTGAAGAGGAGAGCTTCGGTTCGGGTATCCTGGAGTATCCCCAGTATACACGCCCGGCCGATTATGATACTATGAAAGTCCCTGCGGTCCTGACCTCGGGGAATCACGCACAAATCGCCCGGTGGAGGCTCAAGGCTGGTCTTGCGAAGACCCTTGCCTACCGCCCCGAGCTTCTTGCGCGGACCGAGCTCCCCGATGAGGCGAAGCGGCTCCTGCGCGAACTGATGGATGAAGGGGGATTTCATGAACCTGGTACAGCAGATACAGGCCGAACAGATCAAGAGTGAGCTTCCCGTTTTCAACGTGGGCGACACGGTCCGTGTCAGCTTCAAGATCGTAGAAGGCAAGACCGAGCGCATTCAGGCCTATGAAGGCCTCGTCATTGCGATGAAAAATGCCAACGTCAGCAAGACTTTCACCGTGCGCAAGACTTCCTACGGCGTAGGCGTCGAGCGTGTGTTCCCCCTGAATTCACCGCGCGTCGAAGACGTCACCGTCCTTCGTCCCGGCAAAGTCAGAAGGGCCAAGCTCTATTACATCCGCACCAAGGTCGGCAAGAAGTCGAAGGTCAAGGAGTTCATCTCCACCAAAAAACCTGCCGAAGCTCCGAAGGCGTAAGTTCGCAGGAACCGGAATCCTGCCGGAGTCTTCGGCTTCAGCAGGATCGAAACACGATATACCGATTAGTGGCCGTCCAGCTTACTGGACGGCTTTTTTTTCCGATTTTTGATCCATAATTCAATCGATGCGGCCTTTTATGCGCGTCATATCAGCATGACTACTCAGGCGCGGGCGGTTTTGACGGGAAGGGCAGGGGAAGAGCGGGTCGCAAGGCTGCTTGTCGACGAAGGCTGGTCCATCGAGGCCCGGAATTTCAGGCGTGGACCGGGCGAGCTCGACATCATCGCCCGAAAAAAGGACCTTGTCGCCTTCATCGAGGTGAAAACATGGCCACGGGGGAGGGCGATCGACCTCGAAAGAGCGCTGAACGGCAATAAAAGACACCGTATCGTCGAAACGTCTAAAATTTTCCTCGCCTTGCATCGACAATATAGTGAGGCCAGAGTACGATACGACGTTTTCCTCCTTACGGCGGACGGTTCGGTCGAGCGATTCGAAGAGGCCTTTACCGGAGAACCATGAAGCAGCATTCAAGGTCGGCCCGATGCGGAACGCAGGATTGGGCCGGTTCTGCCCGGGGGGATGGCGCGATGCTGGATGGCGCGCTGATCGACGCATGCAGGGAAGCCGATCCCGAATGCGCGGCGCGGCTCGACGAGTTGCGCGGCAAGATAGCCGACACGGGGTATGTGGAAGGGGCGGTCACCATGATCGCTTCCTTCCTTTCGGCGCGCTACGGCAAGGGGAAATCCAATGACCGACGAGCATAAGGAAGAGGGGCAGAGCCCGGGCAATCGCAGGCCCGGAAGGGGAAGGCATTTCAGGTCCCACAGGCAGGGGGAGGCGCTCCGCAGGCCGGAAAAACCGGAAGGCGGCCAGCCATGCCAGGCGGGTCAGAATCCCGGTGCCAAGGGAGTTCCGGAGAGGGCGGCACCGCAGCTTCGGCAGGCTCCGGCTTTCTCGTGCGCGCTTTGCGAAAAGCCCATTTATGATCTCACCGGTGCACTTTCGGACAAGGATAGCGGACTGCCCGTACATTTCGACTGTGCCCTGGAAAGGGTGAGCGCCGCGGAAACCCTCCTGCCGGGCGAAAAAATCGCGTACCTCGGCTCGGGCTGTTTCGGTGTCGTGACGGCTACCGGCGATACGCCGGACGGCGCTTTCACGGTGATACGGCGCATACAGTGGGAAAAAGAAGGCGAAAAAAAAGACTGGCGAAAAATCCTCTCTTCCGGAATTACGCGTATCTAGATACGCATATCCAGAACAGGAGAGAGCCATGCACATCATGATCGTATCGATCAAAGTCAAACCCGAATGTCTGGAAGGTTTTCGGGAGGTCACTCTTGAAAACGCCCGCATGAGCCGGAAAGAACCGGGTATTTTCAGGTTTGAGCTTCTTGAGGACCGAAACGACCCGGCGCATTTTCTTCTGGTCGAAGGGTATCTCGACGACGAAGCGCCCGCCCGGCACAAAGAAACGAAACATTTTCTCGCGTGGAAGGAAACCGCGGAGCCGATGCTGGCGGAAGCCAGAACACGCTCATATTACGAACCGGTAGGGGAACCGGGCTGAACGGTTCTCCTACCGGACGGCTTCCCTACCGGACGGCATGCAAAGGTAAATATTCGCCAACCCAAACAGTACACCAGACTGTAGGATTCCCCGGATACTCCGTACTCGCTCAGTTCCGGCGTATCTCCGAAAAGCCGCAATAGGACTGGAGGGCGGCGGGAATCGCCACCGACCCGTCGGCTTTCTGGAAGTTTTCGAGGATTGCGATGAGACCGCGCGAACAAGCCACTGCGGTGCCGTTCAGCATGTGTACGAACTTGTTCTTGCCGTCATCGTCCTTATAGCGGATGTTGAGGCGACGAGCCTGGAAATCCGTACAATTGGAAGTCGAAGTGACTTCGCCGTACTCGCCGCCGTTGCGGCCAGGCATCCATGCTTCCAGGTCCCACTTGCGGTACGCCGGGGCGCCCAGGTCGCCAGTACAGGTGTCTACGACCCGGAACGGGATTCCCAGACCGGCAAAGATTTCTTCTTCAATGAGACGTAATTCTTCGTGCATCGCACCGGAGTTTTCCGGCGTAGTGAAGGCGAACATTTCCACCTTGGTGAACTGATGCACACGGTAAAGCCCTTTGGAGAACTGGCCGGCCGCTCCCGCTTCGCGGCGGAAACAGTGCGAAACGCCGGCGAGCTTGAGCGGGAGTTTCGACTTGTCGAGTACCGAACCGGAATAGTAGCCGCCCAGGGTGATTTCGGCCGTGCCGATGAGGCAGGCGTCTTCGCCTTCGATGGTATAGACGTTCGATTCGGATCCGCGGGGATTGAAGCCGATACCTTCGAGGATTTCGATTTTCGCGACATCCGGTGTCTGGAAAATCGCGAAACCGCGCTTGAGCAGAATATCCAGGGCGTAACGCACGAGCGCCATCTCGAGGAGTACTGCTTCATTCTTGAGATAATAGAATTTGGTGCCTGAAACGCGGGTCGCGGTGTCGAAATCGATGAGATCGAGGTCCGCACCGAGCTGGACATGGTCCTTGGGCTCGAAATCGAAGCGAGTCGGTTCGCCGACGCGTTTTACCTCGAGATTATCTTTGTCTTCCTTGCCGCGCGGGGCGTCGGGATGTGCCATGTTGGGAATTCGGGACGCTTCCGCCGCGAGGCGGGTTTCCGTTTCGGCCAGTTCGGATTCGAGAGCCGCGATCCTGTCCTTGAGGGCCTTGCCTTCTTCGATGAGCCCCGCCCTGAGCGCGGGTTCCATTTTGCCCTTCATGGAAGCGGCGTTGTCGTTGCGCCGTTTGCGCTCGTCCTCTAGCGTACGGATGAGGGCGTTGCGGCGGTCGAAAAGTTCCACCACGAGATCGGCGTCGGCCTGCATGAAACGGTCGACGATGTTGCGCTTGACGGCGGCCAGATTTTCCTTGACGAAACGGTGATCCAACATAGTGGCGCAATAGTATCGCGCCGGTCCTGGTCCGGCAATATGCCTGCGCATACATGTATTGCCGCGCGCGCCGGGCCCGGAGTACCATCGCTTCCGTGATCGACCGACTGCAGACCATGCGCGCCCGACTCGCCGAAGTCGAACTCCTCGTGTCCGAGCCCGGCGTGGCGCGGGATCCCGCCCGCTACAGGGATCTCATGCGGGAACGGGCTCATCTCTCCGATATAGACGAAGCGTACCGCGAATACGAGTCGGTGGAAGCGGGCATCGTCGACGCGAACCTCCTCATCCGCGAAAGCGACGACGCCGAAATGAGCGCCCTCGCGCGAGAGGAACTGGCCGGACTCGGGCTGCGTAAAACCGCGCTGGAAGGGCGGCTGGCCGAACTCCTCGCTCCGCGCGATCCTTTGGCGGACAAACCCGTCATCATGGAAATCCGCGCCGGCACCGGCGGCGAGGAAGCCGCACTCTTCGCTTCGGACCTTTTCAGGATGTATTCGCGCTATGCCGACGGCCTCGGCTGGAAAATAGAAGTGATGGGCCAGAATCCGACGGAACTCGGCGGCATCAAGGAAATCGTCTTTTCCGTGAGCGGCGACGCCGTCTACGAACGCCTGAAGCGGGAATCGGGCGTGCATCGCGTACAGCGCGTGCCCGCGACCGAAGGATCGGGCCGCATCCACACCAGCGCCGTCACTGTGGCCGTGCTTCCGGAAATGGAAGAAACCGAAGTCGAAATACGCGCCGAAGATATAAGGGTGGACGTCATGCGATCCGGAGGACCCGGCGGACAGAGCGTCAACACGACCGACTCGGCGGTGCGCATAACGCACATCCCTTCGGGCATCGTCGTCCACTGCCAGGACGAAAAAAGCCAGATCAAGAACAAGGCCAAGGCCATGCGCATCCTGCGCGCAAGACTTTTCGAGGCCGAAGAATCGCGGCAGAACGCCGAACGCTCCGCGGAGCGCAAAAGCCAGGTCGGCACGGGCGAGCGGTCGGAACGGATACGCACCTACAATTTTCCGCAGAACCGGCTCACGGACCATCGCATCGACCTCACGCTCTACAAACTCGACCTCATCATGGAAGGCGACCTTGCGGAACTCACCGGCGCGCTCCTGCGCGCGGCCAGGGAGGAAGCCCTGGCTGGCGATCCGTCCTGAAGATGACCGTAGGCCGGTTGCTCGTCGAGGCAAAAGCTCGCCTGGCGGATAGCGATACACCCTATCTTGACGCAAGCCTCATTCTGGCGAACAGGCTCGGCGTTTCGCGCGAAACTTTGCTTGCACGGCTTTCCGAAGAGTGCGAAGCTCCCCGCGGTTTTGAAGAAGATCTTGCGCGCAGGGCTCTTGGCGAGAGCGTAGCGTACATACTGGGGCGCAAGGAGTTTTTCGGGAGGGAATTCCGGGTGGACGGCAGGGTTCTCGTG
The DNA here is from genome assembly GCA_039679665.1 of Rectinema sp. Classification (GTDB taxonomy): domain Bacteria; phylum Spirochaetota; class Spirochaetia; order Treponematales; family Rectinemataceae; genus JBDKUJ01. Next base: position 24,561 of record JBDKUJ010000136.1, read on the forward strand.
CCCCGTCCCGATACTGAAATCCTCGTCGAGGCCGCCCTCGAGTGCGGAAGCACGCTGTCTCCCTCGGGGTCCTTGCGTGTCCACGATCTGTGCACCGGTTCTGGCGCGGTCGCGCTGAGCATCGCCGCCGAAAAGCCGGGATGGTCCGTCTCCGCCTCGGATATTTCGGCCGATGCGCTCGCTGTCGCTTGCGCCAACTCCGTTGCGCTTCTCGGGCGCGAAATTCCGCTTCTGCAGTCCGATCTCTGCGAAAGGCTCGAAGGGCCTTTCGATTTGATCACGGCCAATCCTCCCTACGTGAGCGAAGCGGAGACCGGGGCTCTGCTTGCGAAAGGCTGGCGCGAGCCGGAACTCGCGCTCGACGGGGGCGGAGACGGCCTCGATATCGTGAGGAGACTCGTGCCTGGCGCGCTTCGCGTACTGGCGCCGGGAGGGATTCTATTGATAGAAGCGGACGGCTCGCAGGCGGAAACCATTCATGCTATGCTGGAGAACGTCGGCTATGAATCGATCCGCGCATGGAAGGATCTCGCCGGCTTTGCAAGGGTGACCGGAGGCTCGAGACCATGGACGACAAGCTGAGGCAGTTCCTGGATGCTGCGCAGGCGGCCTACGGTGACGCGGGCGCCCAGGCGGCGGCGCGGGCGCTGGAATGGACCAAGTCGAAACACGGGGCCGCTGTGCGCGCGTCGGGGGAACCCGCCTGGGCGCACGATCTCCGGGTGGCCGAGACTTTGCTCGACATGGGTATGGACCTCGATTCGGTGCTTGCCGGTCTCGTGCATGATACGTGCGAAGGTCGTGGCGGCGTCGACGATTCGGAGCCACAGACCTTGCCGCCGGCGGATCTTGAGTTCGGACCCGAGTCCGATGGGGCCGCCGAAGACAAGGCGCACGGCCCGCAAAACCCGCAAATCTCCGCGAATCTGCCGCGCCCGTCGAGTCCGCTGAGCCCCCCAAACCCGCTGCATGCGGGTACGGCGGGCGCCTCCGATGCCCTGGCGGCGCCCGCAGGCTCGAAACGCCCGCTCCGTCCCGTCCATGCCGCGCATCCCGGCCAGCGCAACCTCGTTCTGGATGCGCGCCGTCGCGCCCTGGCCGCCGTTCCCGACCCCGAAATCGCCGGGCGCTTCGGCGAGGAAACGGCCAAACTGGTCGCGGGCGTTTCCCGCCTGTCCTCGGTACGGGCCAAGAACAAAACGGTGCAGGCCGCGGAAACGATGCGCAAGATGCTGTTCGCCATGACCGGCGACATCCGCGTCATCATCGTCAAGCTCGCCGACAAGCTCGACAG
>JBDKUJ010000137.1:0-14459 GCA_039679665.1 Rectinema sp.
CGATAACCTTTTTGTTCGCCGGCTTCACCTTGTCCACGAAACGGAAAAATGGCTTGCGCACATGTATCGGGCAACCGATCAGCTCCACGCTGACTTCATCGTGCAGGTACAGCGCGGTTTCGTGCCCCGGAAGGAGGACGAGGGCTTCGTCGGGGTCTTCCCTGTAGCCCAGATTGGTGTCGTAGAGATGGGTCGCGTGTCGCGCGCCGGCGCGGATCGCGTCTTCCGCCTGTTCGTAGCTGGCTTCGGTGTGGCCCATGGAGGCCACGATGCCCGCACGGGCAAGGCGCTCGACGAGGCGCAGACTGCCGGGCAGCTCGGGGGCGAAGGTTACCGTTTTCACGGCATCCCCCGCCTCGCCCAGGAGAAGATCCACATCGGCTTCGTTGGGGGCTTTCAGGTATTCGAGCGCGTGCCCTCCCCGGCAACGGGGCGCGAGCCAGGGCCCTTCGATGTGCACGCCGTGCAGCACCGCGCCGAATTCCCGGCCTTCGCGCGCCCTGCCCAGCAGCTTCGCCTGGGCCACGATGGTGCCCATGGGATTCGCGAGGGTCGAAGCCACTACGCGGGTAACGCCGTGCGATACATACGCCTGCAGGGCGCGCCCCACGTCCTCGTCGCCGCATTCCATGAAGTCCACATCGAGGATGCCGTGGGTATGCATGTCGATGAAGCCGGGGGACAGTACCAGGCCGCGCGCGTCGATTTTTCTGCACTCGCGGCCGCCCAGTGACGCCATGGCTGCAGGGTCGGTCCCGGGAGCCCCTTCGGGCCCCAGGGACAGGATTCGCCCTTCGTCCACCAGGAGCCATCCACAGGAAATGACACCGCTTTCCGCAAGTATTTTTGCGTTGCGGAACAGAATCGCGCCGGTCATGCCGTGTTTCCTCTCAGTTGACGTCGGCTTCCAGCGGGCCGGCCAATGGTTTGATGAAGAACAGTTTCCCCGGAAGCTGCGGCATCACGGACGAGGGGATCCACATGTCCGGCCCGTATTTAAGAGTCACCCAAAGCGTCATGCCCTGGTAGATCATGTTGCGCACGGGAAGGAATCCGTCCACGCCGCCGATCGTATAGTCGGCCTGCATGAATATTCCCGGGCCGATGGTGTTCGCGCGCGCCGGAACCAGCGTAATCCTGCTTTTAAAGCTCGTGATGGAATTCTGGATGATGGTCATCGGGTGCAGTTTCGCGCCGACGCGGTGCGTGGCTTTCATCCATTCGTCCATGCCCGAATAATCGGCCGCGAAATGAGGCTCCCAGAAGGCCACGTGGAAAACCCAGCCGATGCCCCAGACCAGCACGAATTTCGCTCCGTGCGCCCGCAGGTCGGCTATCTTGGGCGCGTATAGGGGCAGTTCGTCGCGCGTGGCGAAATGGCGCTGCGCCGGCGGCACGGTGAGATCTCCGAGCGGACCGTAGAAGGCCGTTTCCATGGCATTGCGGAACGCGCCGGGATTGGATGCCGGCAGAGTATTGCCGTCGGCATCGCTCCACTCGTCCATGTTGAATCCATGGACATGTTTGCAGTCCACGTTCCAGCGTTTGAGGAATTCCACCGCCCAACGGTACATTCCCATGGGGCCGACCGACCAGATCATGATGAGCTGACGCCCTTCATCCCTGGCGAGCTTGATCTGGTAGGCGATCTCGTGCCCCATGAGGGTGTTGAAATCTTCCAGCGTCTCGGCGCATACGGGCTGGAAATCCTTGTGCCACCATGGCTCGCGTTCGTAGACTTGTTCAGGCTTGCGGCTGCAGCACCAGTCGATTCTCTTGAGATCCCATGCCGCCGGGTAAAACCCTTCGAAATTGGAGCCGGATATCGTGTTCAACAGATCGATGCGTTCCATGGACCCTCTCCTAGCTGCGGTCGCCGGTGTACTGGCCGACCGTGACTGCGATGATGATTATTGCGCCCAGTACGACCTGGCGCAGATAGGGATTTACGTTCATGATTATGAGGGCATTGCTGATCAGGCCGATGAGGACAACGCCCAGGAACACGTTGAATGCGGTGCCTTTTCCGCCGGAAAGCGATACGCCGCCCACGATCACCGCGGCCAGCGAATCGAGGGCGTAGGAATCCCCCGTGGTGGCCAGCGCCGAACCGACCCTTGAAATGAGTATGATCGCCGCCAGCGCGTTGCTCAGTCCGACCACGATAAAGGCGATGAGCGTTATCTTGTCCGTCTTTATGCCGGATACGAATGCCGCTTTTTTATTCCCGCCGATCGCATAGAGGAAACGGCCGTAACGCGTGTACTTCAGCACCACAAATGCGATCACTATCATGCCCAGGAAGAAAAGGATCGCTATGGGGATGACCCCGAAGATCCTCCCCCGTCCCAGAAGTTCGAACTCTCCGAAAAGCATGTACGAAGCGCCGCCGGAAAGCAGGAGGGCCGCGCCCGAATAGACTACCTGGAATCCGAGCGTGATGATGAAAGAGGAAGCCTTCGATTTGATCACGACGATTCCGTTGAGCAGCCCCATGAGGGCTCCGACCAGGAATGTGCTGAATATGGCCAGCGGTACCGCCGCCGCAAGCTGCCACTCCGGAACCGCCTTTTCGGGAAGCCCCATCATTTTCTGGATGATCATCGCGAACAGCACGCCCATGAAAGAGACTTGCGTACCGACGGAAATATCGATCTGGCCGGCGACCAGAAGCATTCCCACTCCCGATGCGACGATCCCCAGGATCGAAATCTGCTGGAAAATGTTGATTATGTTCTGGATGCGGAGGAAGCGGGGATTCACTATGGCGGTCACCACACATATCACCGCGATGATCACAATGAGCACGAGCGACTGCGTAAATTTCGGCAGTCCGCTTTCCTTCTTCAATGTACTGGTTTCGTTCATTTCCGCTGCCCCTCTCCGACGCCCATGGAATGGCGGAGTATGTTTTCTTCCGTGACTTGCTCGCCTTCGAGCACCGTGACCAAGCGCCTGTCCCTCATGACGCCGACCCTGTCGCAGACGGCCGCGAGTTCGGGATTGTCGGACGAAATCATGATAACAGCCTTTCCTTCCTTCGCGAGTCCGTCCATCATCCGGTAAATCTCACCCTTGGCTCCCACATCGACGCCTACGGTGGGTTCATCGAAAATGAGCACTTCCGAACCCGCGAAAAGCCACTTGGCGAGGACGACCTTCTGCTGGTTCCCTCCGGAAAGATTCACCACGTATTGGCCTATCGACGGTGTCTTCACATCGAGTTTTTTGGCTATCTCCGCGGTTTCGCTCTGTTCCCTCTCCAGCTTGAGCAGGAAGGCTTTTTCCTTGGCGAGACGTGCCATGGAAATATTTTCGAAGATGGGACGGCCGAGGACCAGTCCGTCGCCCTTGCGGTCCTCGGTCAGATATCCTATCCCCTTCCGTATCGCGTCATCCGGAGTCCGTGCGGTAAGATCCTTGCCTTTGTAGAGCAGCGTTCCGGAATCCTTGGGGTCCATTCCGAAAATCATCCGCGCAAGTTCGGTCCTTCCCGCGCCCACCAGGCCGCCCAGGCCGAAAATCTCGCCTTTGCGTACCTGGAAGGAGACATGGTCCACGACTCCTTCCCGTGAGAAATCGCGTACCTCGAGAATGTTTTCCGTGGCGGCCGCGCTGCGGTCGCGATTGTAGAGCGTAGCGCTGGAGCGGCCGATCATCTGGTGGACGAGCAATGACACGTCCATGTCGCAGGCGGCGTGGACACCCACCTTTTTGCCGTCCTTGAAAACGGTCACCCGATTGCAGACTTCGAAAATTTCGCTCAAGTTGTGCGATATGTAGATGACGCTCAAGCCTCTGGCCGCATTGCGCCTGATAATGTCGAACAGAATCTTCCGGCCGGTTTCGTCGAGCGAGGCGGTCGGCTCGTCCAGAATCAGGATTTTGGCTTTGCGCGAACAGGCCTTGGCGATGCTTACAAGTTTTTTGTCGATAAAACTGAGATGGCTCAGTTTCCTGTCGGATCTGATCTTGATGCCAAGATTTTCGAGCAGTTCGTCCGCTGCCCTCCGGCAGTCGCGGTTGTCGACAAAGCCGATTCTGGTCGCCGGCAGGTTATAGAGAAAGATGTTTTCCGCGACGGTAAGCTCGTCCACGAGCTGGTTTTCCTGGTGGACCGTCAATATGCCCAGTTCGATCGCCCGGGGGGGATCAAGCCACGAATAGGCGGTACCGTCTACGACGATTTTGCCCGAGTCGGGCCGCAGGGAACCCGCAATCAGTTCGATGAAAGTCGACTTTCCCGCCCCATTCTGTCCGACGAGCGCCTGTACTTCCCCCGCAGCGAGGTCAAAGTCAACGGAATCAAGCGCCCGGACACCCGGGTAGGTCTTGGTAAGCCCATGCGTTTCCAGGATGTTGATTACTGCCACCCGAATGCTCCTCCATGGCAGGCTAACTTGAAAGAGGCCCCGGGAGTATGCTCCTAGGGCCCCTTCGCGAGCAGTTTGACGCCGAGGTTACTTCAGCATTTCCGGCTTGTAGACGCCGGTCTTGACGAATTCATACACCAGGGGGAGCCAGCTCTCGTCCACTTTCCACGTGATGTACTTCTGCTTCCAGTCGTTCTTGTTTACCCAGACTACGGGGGTATAGGACTTTTTCTGGTATGTCTGCTTGTTGAGATAGGCGAGCATATTGGCGGCGCAGATCATGCCGTGGAGTCCGGGGGACTGGCTGATGGCGAAGTCCAGATTTCCCTTGAGGAAGTTGTTGATATCCATCGGGCCGCCGTTGACCGTGACTACGGTGACTGCGGAGCGCGGGATATTTTCTTCTTTAAGAGCCTGGATGATGCCTTCGGTTATTTCCTGGCAGCCACCGATGGCGACATTGAACTTCAGGCCGGACTGGATGAGCGTCTTCATTATATTGAGGGACGGAGCGGTCGCGTATTGGCCGTCCTGGGGGGCGGTGGCGAGCTTGATGCCCTGCAGTTTCGCGATCTCGTCCTTGAAGCCTTTGTCACCCTGCATGATCGGCGGGGTACCGGCAAAGCCCTGGAGCCAGACGACCGACAGATCGCCTTTCAGATCCTTTCGCAGATTGTCGGCGACCGTCTTGTACACATCGGCCCAGTTGAAGTCGATGTCGGCGAAGGGCTTGCCCTTGCCTTCGGCGATGCCGCTTTCGGTGATCTGAATCGGGATTCCGGCCTCATTGGCCAGGCGGCAGGAGTATTCGGCGCTCTGCGGCGTTACCGCAGTGACGTTGATCGCGTCCACGCCTTGCGCTATCAGGTTCTGGACGGCTTCGGTTTCCTTGTCCGCCTGGTAGTTGTGATAGGCAAACACAAGCTTGACGCCTTGCGCGTCGGCGACTGTCTGAAATCCCGCATGGAACGAAGCGAACCAGCCGATTTCGTAGGGAATGACGACACCGATGGTTTTCTGTTTTCCTTGCGCGAAAGCTGCTGGAGCAAGGGCGGTTACTACCGCGACCAGAATCAGGAGAGTGACAAACCTGCGTTTCATGTTGTCCTCCTTAAGCGATGCAGAACCGCGACGGGTTCCAACCTGAGTGGATATTATACAGGTCGTTTTCGAAACTTGTCAAATGTATTTTCGTTTGATATCATATCATTTTCAAATTCATGCTATTTAATCATTTTTTATGGCGTTTCGCCAAAATCGATGCTATAATCAAAAAACTTGCCAAGAGAGGAGGATGACTAGTTATGAGTCTGTACCCGCATCTTTTCGAGCCTATCACCATCGGGTCCATGAAAGTTCCCAACCGTATCTGTCACGTTCCCACGGATATCAGCTCCGCCCATAAAGACGGTTCCGTCAGCGAACGCGATATCGCCCATCACGCATCCCTCGCTCGCGGCGGCACGGGCCTCATCATAGTCGGAGCAACGTCACCCAATGGCGCCACCAATCGCTCCACCGTCACAAATCTTGTGGCCGATGACGACACCTATATCCCCGGGCTCGCCAGACTCGCCGAAGGCATGCACCGCTACGGCGCGAAATGCGCGATCCAGCTGCAGCATGCGGGACGCCAGGCTTCCCTGCCCCGCGACGGCAAACTCGCGTCCAACGACCAGGCCATCAATTTCGCATGGTCGCAGAGTCACGCGATCGTCTATGCCAACGCCGACGAAAAGAAAAAGACTGTGCATGTGCTCACCACCGACGAAGTCATCACTATAGTGGAAGAATTCTCGGAAGCCGCCTGGCGAGTGATGCAGGCGGGGTTCGATGCGGTGGAGCTGCACGCGGCGCACGGATACCTTCTTTCGCAGTTCATGAGCCCGCTCCTGAACCGGAGAATCGACCGCTTCGGCGGCAGTTTCGAAAACAGGATGCGTTTCCCCCTGGCTATCGTAGGTTCGATCCGTCAGAAATGCGGCAAGGATTTTCCGATCCTCGTGCGGTTTTCGGCGGACGAATGGGTGCCCGGAGGGCGCGAGCTTCCGGAATCGCTCGAAGTCGCGAAGTGGTTCGAACGTGCGGGCGTCGATGCCCTGGATATCAGCCAGTGCGTCCAGGAGAGCCCGGGCGCGGGTTTCGACCCCATGTATTACCCCGAAGGCTGGGCCACCTTCACCGCCGAGGCGATCAAGAAAGCCGTTTCCATTCCGGTGATCACAAGCCATTCCCTGCGCAACCCCGAATACTGCGAGAAGATCGTAGCCGAGGGCAAAACGGATATGATCGGGCTTTCCCGCCAGTTGCTGGCCGATCCCTACTGGCCCGTGAAGGCGAAAATGGGCAGACCGAAGGAAATCCGGCGCTGCATTTCCTGTCTCACCGGATGCTGGCAGGAATCGATGATGGCCAAAAAAGAAATCGCATGCGCCATCAATCCGGCTTGCGGCAATCTCGCCATGGAACGCATGCAGAAAGCGGAAAAACCGCTGAAGGTCGCGGTCGTAGGCGGCGGACCGGCGGGCATGGAGGCGGCGCGCATCGCCACCGAGCGCGGGCATTCAGTGACCGTGTTCGAAAAGACCGGCGAGCTGGGCGGCGCGATTCTCGGTTGCTGTCTCGTGCGGGGCAAGGAAAAGATGAAGTGGTACGCGGACTGGATAAGGACACAGGTCGCGGAACTCGGTATCGATGTACGTCTGTGCACCGAACCCTCGGTCGAGGATCTCGGAGCCTACGATACGGTGGTGAACGCCACCGGTGCCCGGTCTTTCGTTCCCGAGTGCCATGGCGACAGGGAAAGCGTCATTCCCTTCGAGGAAGTGATGGCATGTCCCAAAGTGTCCTGCGAATATCACCCTGGTGATCGCAAGCCCCGCAAGCTCGAAGGCAATAAGGTCATCGTATGGGGAGACCATTACGCGGCGGTCGACACGGTTTCGTATCTGGCCGGAATAGGAAAGGAAGTCACCGTGGTAACGGACAAAAAAGAGTTCGCCGCGGCGGTCGAAGTCGTCCATATGTACGTCATGCGCAAGCGGTTCAAGCTGGAAGAAGCCGAAGCGCTCGAACCCAGGCCTTTCAAGTTCCCGGTGACAGTTCTCGAATCCTGCACCGTCGACGAAATCCGCAAGGGTGAAGTCGTGCTCCTGGACAAGGAGTTCGGGAGAAAGGTAGTCGCCTGCGACCATGTGGTTACCTGCTGGACCCGTCCGAATACCGCGTTCCTGGACAAGCTCCGCGCGGCCGGCCTGCCGGCGGTGAATGTGGGCGATGCGGTCAAGGTCAGAAACCTGCACGCGGCCGTTCGTGAAGGCGCGGGCGCAGGGCTCGCCATTGACGGCAACAGGCTTTTCAATTCCAATGATGCTCCCATGGACCGCATTCCCCTGGATGTGCTGGGTCAGCTTACCCGCTGAAAGGAATAACGAGGAGGCTGTATGAACGCTTCTGTCATGAAAGTACTCGTGGTCGGCATAGGCGATATGGGCGGCGCGCATGCGCGCGGCTATGCGACCCTGCCCGGCTACGAAATCGTCGGTTTCGTCGTCGCCAGGAATGTGGAAAGAGCGCGGAAACTGTCCGCGGACCTCGGGATCGATGTTCCGGTCTATACCGATTTCTATACGGCCATGCGCGAGGCTAAACCCGATGTGGTGTCGATAAACACGTACGTCGACACGCATGCCGAGTACTCGGTTTTTGCGATGCGGCAAGGCTGCCATGTGTTCATGGAAAAACCCATCGCGAAGACCGTCGCCGAAGCGGAGGAAGTGGCGCGCGTCGCGATAGAGACGGGGCGCAAACTTGTCGTGGGCTATATCCTGCGGCAGCACCCGGCGTGGATCAAGTTCATCGAACTGTCCCATACGCTGGGGAAACCGCTTGTGATGCGGATGAATCTCAACCAGCAGAGCTTCGGCCGCGAGTGGGCGCTGCACAAGACCTTCATCGGAAACATGCCGCCATTGGTCGACTGCGGCGTACATTATGTCGATGTCATGTGCCAGATGACGCGCGCCAAGCCGGTGCTCGTCCAGGGGATCGCCGCCCGCCTGTCCGAAGAGATCGCCGCCGACGTGCACAACTACGGAATGCTGCAGGTAGTGTTCGACGACGGCTCCGTGGGATGGTACGAAGTGGGGTGGGGCCCGATGATGTCCCGTTCCGCCTATTTCGTGAAGGATGTGGTGGGGCCGAAAGGCTGCGCAAGCATCGACAAGGGAAATGCGCAGATCGATCCGTCGGACGTATCCAAGCACACTTCGGTGGATTCCATCATCCTGCATTCGAGTTCCATGGATGCAAACGGCAAGAGCGCCGTTCCCGACAGGATCATCAAGCTGGACGACGAACCCGACCACAACGAGTTGTGCAAGCGTGAGCAGGCCTACCTGTATAAGGCCATCACCGAAGATATCGATCTGACCGACCATGTGGAGGATGCCGTGAACAGTCTGAAGATATGTTTCGCCGCGGTGGAGTCCTACACGACCGGCAAGGCGATTCGTCTCTGACGGTTCTGACGGTGCGACGGTGAACCAGACACAAAGATTCTTTGAAGTGGCGCGCGGCCGGATTCCCGACCGCGCGCCCTTTTTCCCCGATCTTTCGACGTGGTACCAGGCTTCCCGCCTTGGGCTCGGCGTCGAACAGCCCTACTTTCCGGGCCAGTGGATCCCCGACGACAGCCCCCTGCGGGCGCTGCCTTTCCGTCCTTCCGTCGCGGAAGGCGCGCCGCTCGATCCGGGCTTGGCTACCGGGCTCGGGCGCATGGGATACACCGATATCTACCGGGAGTTCGGATGGGGTCTGCCCGCGCATATCTACGACTGGTACGACGAAGAATATGCCGACGGGGTCGAGAAAATCGTCCGTACCGAGGGGCGCTGCCGTACCGTCACTTTTCGTACCGTGAAGGGCGACCTTGCGCGTACCTACAAGCTGGACGCGGAGGGCACATGGTCCGAGTACGGACATATGGTCAAGGACCTGCGCGACCTGGAGACGGTGCGGGCCATCGTTCTCGGGACGAAACGCGTGCCGCGCCCCGAGCGGGTCGAACGCTTCCTGCGCGCCACGGAAGGCTTCGGAATATGCGACCTTGTCGTGTTCCGCTCGCCTTTCGGAAAGCTCGTGCATGAATACATGGGATTCGAAAATGTGGTATACGCACTCATGGACGACGAGCCTGCGATCGTCGAATTCATGGCATTCCAGGAGGAGCACGATCTCCGGCTGATCGAGATGGCGGCTTCGATGCCGGGGCCCGTCGTGATCATCTCCGACCATGCGGACGAAAACCTCATTTCTCCCCCCTGGTATCGCCGGTATTGCATGCCGTTCTACCGCAAGGCCTGCGATATCCTGCATGGGGCGGGTAAGCTCGTATCCACGCACCTGGACGGCAATTTCAAAGGCTATTTGGGGTTCATACGCGAGACCGGCTTCGACATTCTCGACGGCTGCACGCCCGCGCCGATGTTCAATTACGAAGTCGAGGAACTCGCCGATGCGACGGCGGTACCGTCGCCGGACCTGCCGGCCGGAAAGGCCGCCGCCCCGATGTCCTGCTGGTGCGGGGTTCCCGCGGGCCTTCTTACGATCGGCCGGCCGCGATCGGAGATCGCGGATTTCGGCGAAAGGATCGTGCGCGCTTTCGCGGGCCGCGTAATCCTGAATGTCGGCGACATATTGCCGCCGATGGGGGATTTCGGGGCTGTCGTCGCTCTTGGAGAGAGGGCGTCTTCGCTGGACTTGCGCTGAACGGCGCATCCGTCGCGGATGCGCCGGTCCAATCGGTTCAATTCAATCGGTTCAACGACTTCAAACCGAAAAACGGTACTCGATCCCCATTTCGGCGAGAAGGTAACTGTCGCTGTGGCCGGGATACTGTGATTCGATCAGAGCGATTCCCGCTTCGCGGTCGATCGTATTGAAGTCGAAAAGCCCGAAATGATGGCCGATGAAATATTCGCAGCCGATATGCTGTGCCAGATCGACGGCTTCGGCAAGACTGAAATTGCCGAGTATCCCTTTCGACTTTCTTTTTTCGTCGCGACCGTTCACCGGCAGGAGGGCGAGACGGATTTTCCTGCCCGTCAGGCTTTCTTCCAGACCGGGGAATGGAACGCAGTCGCCCGAATGGTACAGGACGAATCCGCCCGAGTCGAAGACGAATCCGAGATAGCGACTGTGTCCTTCGGGGTCGAACTGCAGATCCTCGTGCGCGGAAAGTACGCAGGAGACAAAAACAGGGGGCAGGGTATCGCCGGCGGGCGGTACGGTTCCGTCTGCCGATGCGATGATTCCGCCTGCCGGCGAAAGGTCCAATCTCTGTCCTGCGTCCATTCCAAGCGTCATTTCCGGAAGAAGGCCGCGGGCGGCCGCCTCGGCCAACCCGGCTTTTGGCACGATGAACCTGCAGCCGGGATTGTTTGCCTGGATCGGAACGAGGGTTTTCGGATCCATATGATCGGTATGACAATGGCTTGCGAACACATAGTCGATGTCGAAGAGCGATTCCGGGGCAATCGGGGCGGGCATGAGCCGAATGTGGGGGAATTCCTTGCCTGCGTATTTTTCGGCCAGTGAATCGGAGAGGTAGGGGTCGATCAGGATGCGGAGACCGCGGGTTTCAAGAAGAAAGCCCGCCTGGCCGAGCCAGTGGAGGCGTACTATACCCGCCTCATTTTTTTTGGGGGGGCGGTGCGCGCCCGAATCGTTTATCCGCATGCCGCTTATCCGGATGCCGCCTGTTTGCATGCCGCCTATTTGCATGCCGCGGCGGCCTGCACGGCACGGCGGGTCATCTCTTCGATATCCTGGAATTTTCCCGCGGCGATGAACTCATCCTTGACCATCCAGCTCCCGCCGCAGGCGAGTACGCAGGAGAGTCCGAGATAATCGGAGAGATTGTCCGGGCCGATGCCGCCGGTCGGGATGAACCGGACGCCCGGATAGGGACCGTTGAGCGCTTTCAGCATCTTCACGCCGCCGGATGCTTCGGCCGGGAAGAATTTCAGTATTTCCAGCCCGCGCTCGAGGCCCATTTCGACTTGCGAAGGGGAATTTACGCCTGGGATCACGGCGATTCCGCGCGACAGGCAGTAATCGACGACACGTGGGTTGAACCCGGGAGTGACTACGAAAGACGCTCCCGAATCGATAGCGATATCGACCTGTCCGGTGGTGAGGACGGTGCCCGCGCCGACGAGTACGCCCGATACCGAGGCCACGATCGCGCGCATGGCCTGTGCGGCCGCCGCGGTCCTGAACGTGATTTCGGCGATGGGGAGTCCTCCGGAGAGAAGGGCTCTGGCAAGCGGGACGGCCCTGTCCGGATCTTCGATCTTGATGACAGGTACGATACGTTTTCCGGCGATGGTTTCGAAGACTGCCTGCATGACTACACTCCTTCCCGTCCGGTTCGTTCCGGTCCGGTTCGTTTACCCGGCGATTATCACTTCTATGCCGTTTTCTTCGAGGGCATGCCTGTCGTTCTCGCCTATCGCATCGGTGACAAGGCATTCCATGCAATCGATCGGTCCGAACTGGACGAAGGAATTGCGGCCTATCTTGGTGCTGTCCACGAGGAAAACGATCTTGGTGGAAATCGTGATCATCAGTCTCTTCATTTCGGCCTGCTGGAGGTCGGGCGTACTGGCGCCTTTTTCCACGGAAAAGCTGTTCGCGCCCATGAAGGCCTTGTCGACCGTGAGGCTTTTCAGCATGTCCTTGCCGCTCGTGCCCACGGTGCAGTGAAACCGTTTGCGTACTCGCCCGCCGACCAGGATAACCTGCGCGGAAGGATGGTCTTCCAGGGTGAGGGCGGTCACGATGTCGTTGGTGACTACGGTGATATCGCTTTTCTGGAAAAGCAGTTTCGCCAGTTCCGCGGTTGTGGAACCGGTGTCCAGGATTATCGTGTCGCCATTGTCGATCAGCCCGATGGCGGCGGCGGCGATCCGGCGCTTGAGATCCGAGTTCTGGATCTCTTTTTCCTTGGCATAGGGCTCGAATCCCGCCTTGTCCGGCTTGATCGCGCCGCCGTGCGTCCGCAGGAGCAGCCTGTTGTGCTCCAGTTCGCGCAGGTCGTTCCGGATAGTGGCGCTGGAAACGCTGAAATTCTCGCACAATTCCTGGACTGTCGCTTTTTTTCTTTCGTTTACGTATTCGAGTATCAGATTTTTCCGCTCTTCGGCGAACATAATTACCCCCGGTATCCGAGAGCCTGAAGGAGATTATCGACGGCGACGCCGGTAGCGCGGTCCACGCTTTCCCCGGTGAAGCCCCCGATATGCGGGGTGGCGATGACTCGCACGTGTTTCTGCATCGCTGTGTCCTCCGGGGGTTCCCTGTCGAATGCGTCGATAGTATATGCCCAGAGGATACCAGAATCCAAGGCGGAAAGGACAGCCTCGGAATCCACGAGACTCTCGCGCGCGGTGTTGACGATGATCGCGCCGCGCTTGAGTTTCGAGATAAAATTCCTGTCCACTATAGGCTTTCCGTCGGCCGGCGGGGGACAGTGAAGGCTTATGACATCGGCGGATCGCATGATTTCATCCAGCCCCGCATACCGGAAGTCGGGCGACGGGGCGAAGCCCGAAGCGGGGGCGGGATCGAAGGCAAGCACTTTCATGCCGAAAGCCAGAGCGAATCCGGCCACCAGTTTTCCGATCTTTCCGCAGCCGATGAGGCCAAGCGTTTTTCCTTCCAGCTCGAAACCCTTTTCCCTGGTCCAGCGTTCCGCCTTGAGCGCGGCGTCCGCGGCGGGAATCCGGCGGGCGGCTGAAAGAATGTGACCGAAGGCCAGCTCGGCGACGCCCCTCGCGTTCGCGCCTTCCGCGCGCATCACGGCGATCCCGAGGGCGTTCGCCTTTGCCATGTCGATATTGTCCACGCCCGTGCCGTTGCGGGAGATCACTTTGAGGCGCCCCGCACGCTCGAGGAGCGCGCCGTCGATCTTTTCGACGCCCGCCAGGTAGCCGACCGCGTCGCCTATGCATGCGGCCAGCTGGTCGCCGGTCGGTTGCGCGCCCGGACTCGGAAACACGATTTCGTAGCCGGCGCCGCGGATGCGGTCCAGAAGAGGGTGCCCGCCTGCGGAAAGGGAGCGCGGCGTGACGATCACTTTTTCCATGATGCCTCCCTTTTCAGCGGATTTCCGGCTTCCCGCCGCGATCGAAAACGCGTTTGAGGAATCCTTCGGTCTCGATGTCGCCGTAGTTGTGCCCCGCCTCGGCGTTGTAGACGCAGAAGGAGATCAGGGCTTCGGAACCGGTGTTCACCGATCTGTGCGCCCAATAGGGCGGCACGTATACCATCTTCCCGCGCTCCATCGGCTCGGCGTGGAATTTCCCGTCGTCCGTCTTCATCAGCATGAAACCCTGGCCGCGCAGACAGAGATATATCTCTCCCGTCTGGCGGACCGTGTGGTAGTGGCCTTTGGTCATGAAATATTCGGCGCCCACCTTCCCCGGAAGGAGTTTGGAAATGCAGTACATCAGGTGGCCGTATTCCTCGGGTACCGGGACTTCGAACACTTCGTAGTGGACAGGGTCGCCCGACGCGACAAGGCGGTCGAAGGCTTCGGTGTCCGCGTAATGTCCGCGCATGTCCGAAGCCCGGCGTACGGTGTGGTTCTTCGGGTGTTTCATCACGCCTTCGGCCAGGTCGATGTCGACGGAAAATGGGGATATGAACGAGGTGCCCGATACGATTGCCATAGTGTCTCCTTCTGCCGCGGACCGGCGGGATCGTCTATCGCGTTGAAGCCGCGATTTCGGAAAGCTTGTCGAAGCCGGGGCCGGAAGTCGGAATTTCGACGCCGAATACTTCCGCGATGACCCTCGTCCACCCGTGGATGAAATACACCCACCCGTCCTCGACGTAGAGCCCGCGGGATTTCGCCGCCGCTCTGGCCTGGTTCAGGAATACGAGTTCGCCGCGGTAATTGAATTCCCAGGCGAGCCCGCCTTCCGGGAAGGATACGGCGTCGGTGAGCGGGGAGCCGGGCGCGTCCTTGCCGAGCCCCGTGGCGTTTACCACAAGGGACCGCGGCTTCAGGCCGCCCACGAC
>JBDKUJ010000138.1:0-1682 GCA_039679665.1 Rectinema sp.
GGGTCTGAGTGTTTCAAAAGCGACGGAAGCTACCCATACGGCGAAAAAATAGATTTCGGGCGATACGGTTTTTCGGAAGCTGGCGAGCACCGTACCGAGCGCACCGATCGAGAAGAGCGCACCGAAAGCGGTGGCCAGACATACGAGGAAAAGTGAGGAAATCGAAATGCCCGCTACGGAATGGACTTCATAGACGCCGGTCGATGCGAGAAGGTCCTGCGCACGTACATCGCGCGGCAACACGATCGTGAGCGCGACCGCCGCCACGGAACAGAGGCATGAGAACGCGAAGAGAACCCAATAGGTCCGGCGGCGGGCTGCAATGGTCACCCATTCAGTCTATCGCGCGCACGGCGAACCGGGAAGAGGCGCCCGCCGATTGAACGCCCGGGGATACCCGCGATATAGTGCCACATCCCATTTTTCCCGCAGAGGTACATCCAATGGCCGAAAAGATCACTCCCCGCGAAAAAGACTACTCACAGTGGTATATCGACATCGTTCGAAACGCCAAACTCGCGGACTACTCTCCCGTCAAGGGGAGTATGGTGATCAGGCCGCGAGGCTACGCCATCTGGGAGCGCATCCGCGACGAATTCGACAAACGCTTCAAGGAAACGGGCCACGAAAACGCCTATTTCCCCCTCCTCATCCCCATGAGCTTCATGAACAAGGAAGCCGAGCATGTCGAGGGTTTCGCGCCCGAACTCGCCGTGGTCACCCACGGAGGCGGCGAAAAGCTCGAAGAGCCCTACTGCATCAGGCCCACATCCGAAACTATTATCTGGTCGATGTATCGCGAATGGATCCAGTCCTGGCGCGATCTGCCCCTGCTCATCAACCAGTGGGCCAACGTCGTGCGATGGGAAAAACGCACGCGCCTTTTCCTGCGCACTTCTGAATTTCTCTGGCAGGAAGGCCACACGGCGCACGAAACCGAAGCCGAGGCCGTCGAAGAGACCATGAAGATGCTCGAAGTGTACCGCGAGGTCGCCGACCGCCATCTCTGCCTGCCCGTCGTGGCCGGCCGCAAGAGCGATTCCGAGAAATTCGCGGGTGCCGTCGCCACCTACTCCATCGAAGCCATGATGCAGGACCGCAAGGCGCTGCAGGCGGGCACTTCGCATTTCCTCGGACAAAACTTCGCCAAGGCCTTCGACGTCAAATACCAGACCCGCGCGGGCGGCCTCGAATACGTCTGGGCCACCTCATGGGGCGTTTCCACAAGGCTCGTCGGCGCGGTCATCATGACCCATTCCGACGACAAGGGACTCGTCCTGCCCCCCAGCATTTCGCCCGAAGAAGCCGTCATCGTGCCCATATACCGCAACGACTCCAAGGCGTCCGTCCTCGACTACGCGACCCGCATCCAGGGCGCCCTCAAGGACGCAGGCGTGCGCGTCGTACTCGACGCCGACGACTCCTCCTCGCCCGGCTGGAAATTCGCCGAGTGGGAAATGCGCGGTACTCCTGTCCGGATCGAGTTGGGTCCCCGCGACATGGAAGCGGGCAAAGTCGTGCTGGTGCGCCGCGACACGGGCGAGAAACTGCCCACTCCTGCCGCCGAAGTGCCCGCCACCGTCCGCCGTCTCCTGGACGAAATCCAGATCAACTTGCGCGAACGCGCCAGGACATTCAGAGACGCCAATACCAAGCCCGTGGCCGACATGGAAAGCATGCTC
>JBDKUJ010000139.1:0-1881 GCA_039679665.1 Rectinema sp.
TCCAGGATGGTTACGCCATAGGCTTTTGCCTTGCGGTTTTTGTCCGAGCCGGAGCCGGGGTCGTTGGTGACGAGATAATCGAGATCCCTGGTGACCGACGATTTCACTGTGCCGCCTGAATCCCTCACTCTGCGTTCCGCCTCGGAACGTTTCAGAGAAGTGAGTTCACCGGTAAAGCAGAAACTCTTGCCGGCCAAACCGAAGGCGGCCGGAAGCGGCGGTTTGATCCTGATCGCGCCGGTCGAAAGCAGCGCTTCCATCTCCGGCCGAAGGGCGGCGAGGCCCTCTGCGACAGCCCGCGCGGTGATTTCCGCGACTCCTTCGGCGCGATCCAGTTCGTCGATCGTTGCGGCGAAAAGTTTTTCAAGCGTGTCGAAGCCTGCGGCCACGAGTTTTTCCGCGCTGAGCACGCCTACGCCTTCGATATCGAAGCCGCCGATGAACTCCGGCAGGCCGATTTCGGTCCTGGCCCGCAGATTGCGCAGAATTTTGCGCGCGAGCGTTCCGCCCATGCGTTCATACCGCGAAAGTTCCGTTTCTTCGAGCGTGTAGAGATCGGCGATCCGCCGAACTCTACCGGAGGCCTGCAGCTTGCCCAGAATCACCGATCCGAAGTCGCGCACGTCCACTACCGACAGCCATTTTTCGAGGCGGTGCAGAGCCTTCTTGGGGCAGGCCGGGTTGGGGCAATAGAGGCGGCTCCCTTCATCCACCAGAGTCGAACCGCAACTGCAGACCGAAGGTATCGTCAGAGGCTCGCTGGCTTCGGGATTGGAAACGAGCGACTCGATCTTGGGAATTATCTCGCCCCGCTTGGTAATGACGACTCTCGATCCGACCCGCAGGTCGAGCGTGCGCAGCATGTCGGGATTGCAGAGATTGGCACGTTGGACAGTGGTGCCCGCCAGCCTTACCGGATCCATCACGCCGATCGGCGTGAAATTGGCGCCGCTTTCGCTCCATTCGACGGCAAGGATCGTCGTCACCGCCTCCTCCGGACTGAACTTGAACGCTATCTGCAATTCAGGCCGGCTGCGGGCCATATCCTCGGTGTCGATCGCAAGTCCCTTCACCACCAAGCCATCGATATCGAACGGAAGCGCGTCGCGGCGATCCATCATTCCCGCACGGTATTCTATAACCTCCTCCGCGCCGTGGAGGAGCACGGTTTCCACAGTCTGAAACCCGTTTTCGCGGAGCCATTCGAGTTTTTCCGCTTCATCCGCGAAGGGCTGGCGCATTTCGCCCGGCCGTCCCTCCGGCCAATTCCCCTCCGCCGCTGCCGCGGGGACGGCGCCGACAGCGTCATAGCATATAACATCGAGATCCTGCGCCCCGATTCCATCCTTGCGTTTCATGAGCCCGTTGGCGGCATTGCGGCAATTGGCCTTTTCCGAATGGCGCGAGGCATGTACGGCATGCGACATGAGCACTTCGCCCCGCACCGCCCCCGTATAGGCGACGGGAAGCAGGGCGGGAACTCCCCGCATTTTTACCGCATTGGGAGTGATGTCATCGCCAACGGTTCCGTCGCCGCGGGTCAGCGCCTTACTGAGTCTGCCTGCGCGGTATTGCAGCTCGATGCTGGCACCGTCGAGTTTGTACTGCACGAGAAAGGCCTCATGCCCGACCTTTTCGGCCCAGGCAGTGAAGGCTTCGGGATCGGTGGCCTTGGCCTGACTGCCCATCGGCATGATGTGACGCGCCTTGGGCCAACCGTCGGCCGCATCGATGCCAATTCCGGCGAGCAGGGCATTCTCCGGATCGAGGTCTTCAAGCTCGTTCCAAAGCGCATCGAAGTCGTCATCCGAAATTTCGGGCTGGGCATTATAATAAAGGTGCTGATGCCGCTTGATCAGGGCTTCGAGTTCGGCGATGCGC
>JBDKUJ010000140.1:0-6426 GCA_039679665.1 Rectinema sp.
AAGCTCGCCCCCGGACTGCCGTCGGGATTGATGTAGGCGGGAGTGAGCCCTTTCGGTCTGTCCCGGCACAGCGGAGCGAGGGCTTCGAAGCCGGGGGCGAGCGCGGCCGCGACTTCGGCGCCGAATACCCGGTTTTTTTTGCCGTCGGCATAGCTTGTAGCCGAGCCGCCATTGAGGACTCCAAAAGCGGTTCGGGGCAGCAGGGTTTCGCCTATGCTTCGAAGAGTTTTTTCGTCGAACACGAAAAGTGAATTTTCGCGCCGCACGGCTTCGGGCAAAGTAAGCCCCAGCCCCGCAAGGCGCGCCAAGGCTGCGTTCGCGGGCACTCGGAAGGAAAGAGTGCGGCCGTTCCGCGCCCGACCGAGCGCGACCACGGTGGAGTCGTCCACGACGGGTACGCCGGAAGCGCGTACCGGCTTTACGTTCGCATAAAGACCGGAATTCCAGTCGTCGAGGATGGCGCCGGTGAGAACCGGGTCGATGCCGCAGGCTTCCATGCCGCGCCGGACATTTTCCGGAAATCCGCTCATGGCGCCGCCGCCTTCATGCGAGGGAAACCGCCGCATTGGCGGCTCCGATCAGGGAGATCGAATAATCCCTGACGATCATGACAGGGATTTTGGAAAGAAGTTCCCTGATGTGGCGCGCATAATTGGTTTCGTACGAACGCATGAAAAGGTTGGATTCGCGGAAAAGGGATTCATTCTTGGAAGCGATGCCTCCGGCGAGGTAGACGCCGGAATAGGGCAGGAACACGGCGCTCAGGTCCGACGCGGTGCGGGCGTACATTGTGACGAATATTTCCATCGTCAGGCGACAGTGCGGATCGCCTTTTGCGCACGCCGCGGCGACCAGGGCGGGACGGTCCTGTTCCGGTGCGGCAAGCGCCGCCGCCGCGGCGGGACCGATGGGCCGTGCGGCGCCGATGGCATCGATCGAGTAGTTTTTCCCTATGCGGGAAGGTTCGAACGCTTCGGAGCAGACGAAGGAGAAAATATTGCCGATCCCCTGTCCCGAAACGCCGAGTTCGACGCCGGGAGGGTACCCGATGCGGGCCTGCATCCATGCGGCGAAGTCCCGGCTCAATGCGTCATGGCAGGGCAGCCCGAAGTGGCCGCCTTCCGAGGGAAAAGCGAGTTTTCGTTCGCCGATCGGCAAAACGTATCCGACGCCGAGCCCGGTGCCCGCGCCTATTACCAGGCTTGCGCCCTGTCGCGGTGGAGGAAGCGAGCCGTCGAGATGGGTGAGCGGCGAAAGCTGCGACGGATCGGAGGGATCGAGGAGGATGACTCCGTACGAAACTGCGGTAAAATCGTTGATGAGACGCACAGGGAAACCGAATGTCGAAGTGATGGCGGAACCGTAGATGCTCCAGGGCGCGTTCGTCAGTTCGATCGAGTCGGCGGTTACGAGTCCGGCCGCGGAAATGCAGCATAATTCGGGCTTCAGACCGGGGACGGCTTTGCCGGCCTTTTCCAGAAATTTCCCGAGCGGTTCGATGAGCGATTTTTCGGCCTGTGTCGAATATCGTTCCTTGAAAATGACGGAAAAATGGCCATGTTCGATTTCGACCAGAGCAAGGTTTGTGTTGGTGCCGCCGATGTCCCCAGCGAGGATGACGGTATGATCCTGTGCCGACGGTTTCATGACGCAATGATATACGGCATCGGGGCGGCCGGGGAAGACGGGGAATGCAAAAAGAATACGGGGAGCGTTAAAAAACGATGTCGGCGATCTCGCTGTTCTTCAGGAAGCGGGCGCTCCTGGCATCGTAGATTTCGAGGTGAAGATGCTGGCCGTGACCCGGCTTGCGCGCGTTGGCGCCTGAATCGCCGCCCCGCCCGATGGGTTGTCCCCGTTTCAGGGCCTGGCCCGGCCTGACGATGAGGTCGTGCATGTGGAAGTAGAGATAGAACCGGCGTGAAACGGGATTGTAGATGATCGCCCCGTTGCCTGCGTTGGGCGATATGCCGCCGCTGCGGTAGGCTTCGATGCCTGCTCCTCCGTTCCAGTCCGATGCGGCCGCTACGACGATGCCGTCCGAGATCGAGAATACCGTGGGCCCGGTTTCTCCCGAACCCAGCGGATCTTCTTCCGATTCCGTATAGAAAATGTCGAGGGCATAGGTATGCGACAGCTCGTAATCGCGCCTGCGCGGTGCCGTGGACATGCCGGGAATCGTGACGCCGCCTTCGTATTTTTCGGCGTCGGCGCCGCTTTGCAGGGGGTCGAGCACGAGTTTCCATGATTCGAGTTCGGAGAGGGCGCCCGCGAAAAGCGCTTCGAAGGGAGTCCTCAGCGGGCGCATCAAGGGAACTATATCGACGATGTGCTGGTATCGGTCGCCGGCCGCACCCGGATACGCCGAGGATTCTTCGAAATCGTCGACATCCCTGTCGCGCGCGAGCATCGCGATCGTCTCGCCGGGGGAGGGGAATACGGCGGCGAGAACGTCGGCGGGGTCCATGTCCTCACGGATCGAGGACCGGACAATCTGCGCTCCGAGGGCGCGGCTTTCATCCTGCCCGTAGCCGCCGAGTCTGGTCGGATCGGCCAGAGCGACCAGATCGTTGAGGGACGCCCTTCGCAGGGCCGCATCATCCGCGAGCAGGGTCGGATCGACTGAAGAGGGCTCGGACGGCAGGAAACGTTTTGCTCCGGCCGTTGTCCCTGCGTTTCGTTCGCTTCCGGCGGCGGTTTCGGAAGGCCAGATCGCGGCCAGCAGGGTAAGGCCGAGCACCGCGGCCAGGAGGATGAGGAGTCCCGGGGTTCCGATGGCCCGTTTGGGTTTATCGGGCTGGAGAGTCGGTGGCGTATCCGGGGAACTGCCGTCGGTCCGGGGATCTTCGTGCGATTCGATCAAGGACAACCCCCGGCCAGTATTCTGGCTGCGCGAACGAATATGTGCATGCAGGTACGTGCATCATCGAGAGCGCGATGCGCCGAGCCCGTATCGATTTCGAGGCGATATGCCAGCTTTCCGAGACTGAAGGAGAAAAATCCGGGAAACGCCATGCGTGCGAAAGCAAGGCTGTCGGCCACTTCGTTGTCGTATCGGGGCTTTCCGGCCCTGAAGGATTCGGTCTGAAGGAAACTCATATCAAAGTTTGCATTATGGGCAAGCAGGACCCTGCCGGCGGCCAGGGCTGAAAATTCGTCGGCTATTTCCGAAAAACGCGGTGCGGCCGACACTTCGAGGTCGGTAATACCGTGGATCGCCGTAGATGCGTCGGGTATCGGCATGCCCGGATTCACGAGCGAGGACCACTCGTCTTCGACCACCAGGGCGCCTTCGGCGTCGAAACGGAAAAGGACAAGGCCGGCTTCAAGTACGCGGTCCGTGGATGCGTCCAGACCCGTGGTCTCAAAATCGAAGGCCATATACTTCCGCCGATCCCAGTCGTAAGGCAGGGGACAGGTTTCCGGCGCTCCTTCCGGCCGCGGAAGCGCTTCTTTTCCGGCGGGAAGAAACCAGGGCACGGATCGGGGAGGATCGCGCGGCCCCGCGGAAGGATTCGATGCAAATCGCGCCCAGATGGGGGCGCCGCGATCGCTGGACATGTCCCTGTCGGAAGAATTCACGGGCGCAGCGCCTTCCTGAGGTCGGTCTCCACGGCGGCGATCTTGATGCCGGAGGCCGCTCGGGCTGCGTCGAGCCCTCCCGGACCGACCTCGGTTCGGGAGAGTATGTAGAACTTGATCTTGGGTTCGGTTCCCGAAGGCCGGACCGTAACGAGGGTGCCATCCGAAAGCCGCCACTGCAGGACGTCGCTTTCGGGCATGCCGATGTCCGAAAGCGGCTTTCCGGGCTTCCATGTCTTGCCGATCTTGAAATCGCGTATCTCGATGACGGAAAGGCCGCCGATCTGCTCGGGCTGATTATTGCGGTAACGTTCCATGATGCCGGACATGATCTGCATGCCGGAAGGGCCCTCGAAATACTTGTTGAAGCCCTTTTCCTCATGGAATCCATGTTTGAGGAAGAGTTCGTCGAGGCGGTCGAGGAGGCTTCTGCCCTTCGAACGCCAGTAGAGGGTCATCTCGGCAGTCAGGGCGGCGGCGGAAATGCCGTCCTTGTCGCGAACTTCGCGCTCGATGAGGTGGCCGTAGCTTTCTTCGGTGGCGTACACGAAATCGAGACCTTCGCGCTCGAATCTGCGCATGAGATCGGCGATCCATTTGAAACCGGTAAGGCATTCCCTGCATTCGGCTCCGTAACTGCGGGCGATCGCTGTCTGGAGGTCGGTGGTGACGATGCTCTTGATACAGGCGGGGTGGGGCGGCATCCGCCCAAGTTCTTTCAGAGTGAGGAGAATATAGTCAAGGTGGAGAGATCCCAACTGGTTGCCCGTGATGAGGACGAAGTTGCCGGACTTGTCGGGCACGGCGACGCCAAGGCGGTCGGCGTCGGGGTCGGTGGCCATTACGACGTCAGCCTTTTCCTTCTTTCCGAGCTCCAGGGCCATTTTAAGGGCGGCCGCTTCTTCCGGATTGGGGTAGGCGACGGTGGGGAATTCGCCGTCGGGTTCGCGTTGCTCGGGAACCGTAACGACGGGCAGGCCGAGTTCTCCCATTATGCGTTCGAAAGGCATGGCGCCCGTGCCGTGAAGCGGTGTGTAGACCACTTTCACCCCGGAGGCTTTTTCCTTGATGAGTGCGGGGCGGAACAGGTTCGACTTGACCATGTCGACATACGCGTCATCCATCGATCCGTCGAGCATGACGAGAAGTCCCGCGGCGAGGGCATCTTCTTTGGCGATGCCCCGGATTTCACGCACTGTGCCGACTTTGGCGATGATGCCTTCGTCGTGCGGCGGTACGACCTGGGCGCCGTCGTTCCAGTAGGCTTTGTAACCGTTGTAGGCCGGAGGGTTGTGACTGGCCGTGACTACGACGCCCGTGTCCGCGCCGAGTTTCCGAATGGCGTAGGAAAGCTCCGGTGTGGGGCGAAGCGAAGGGAACAGGTACGCTTTGACACCGTTGGCGGCGAAGACCAGGGCTGTGGCGAGGGCGAAATCGGCGCTGCGTCTGCGCGAATCATAGGCGATGCAGGCCGACAGGGCTTTGGACGGGAATTGTTCCTTGAGGTAATCGCAGAGCCCCTGGGTGGCGCGGGTCACTACAAAGCTGTTCATGCGGTT
Source organism: Rectinema sp. (assembly GCA_039679665.1). GTDB lineage: Bacteria > Spirochaetota > Spirochaetia > Treponematales > Rectinemataceae > JBDKUJ01. Next base: position 5,142 of record JBDKUJ010000140.1, read on the forward strand.
GTATCCGCCGCCGATAAGGCCGCGCAGGCCGCCCGTACCGAATTCCAGGTCTCTGTAAAACCGGTCTTCAAGTTCTTTCGAATCACCCGAAGCGAGAAGGGCTTCGACTTCTTCCCTGAATCGCCGATCCCGTTCCCTGGCGATATATTCGCGCGCGCGCTGTTCGAGGGCTTCAAGGTTCATAGGCTCTCCTTTTTTCGGGATGACATCACCAGTCTATCCTCGGATCCCGAAAACGGCCAGAACATCCGAAGGATCCGCGGCCAGCATCGATGCTCCCGCTTCGGACAGTTCCTCCGCCGTGCGGAATCCCCAGAGGGCGCCGCATGCGAGCATTCCCGCCGCGGCAGCCGTACGCATGTCGACGCCGGAATCACCCAGATAAAACCATTGCGCAGCGGGAATTCCTGCGTGGCGGGCGATTTCGAGGGCTGCCGCCGGATCCGGCTTTTTCGGAACGCCGGGGCGCTCGCCGTGTACTTCTATGAAGGGAATTCCGGGAAACAGGGTGGCGACCATTGTCCGGACCATGGCATCGGGCTTGTTTGAAAGGACGGCGAGGGTGATGCCTGCGTCGACGAGTGCCGAAAGCATCGCCGGGATGCCGTCGTATGGTTTCGTGCGCACTGTGGACGCGGCCGCATAGCGGCTGGTCACATCGAGATACAGGGCCTCGAACCGATCCTGTGGCAGCGAGGCTGAAGGCGGCAGCGCCCGGCGCATGAGAAGTTCGAACCCGTTTCCCACCATGAGCTTATAGGATTCGGCGGGATGCCCCGCGAAACCCGCGGCCGCCAGGCTCGAATTGACTGCGGCCGCGATGTCTTCCAGAGTGTCCGCGAGCGTACCGTCGAGGTCGAAAAGCGCGGCGCGGAGTGAGGCGCCCTTATCGACGCGGGATCGTTCTGGTTGCTGCATACGGTTCCTCCCGCGCCCCGGATGGATTCGCACACCCGGCGCCGTGTATCATAAACCTTCAAGTCCGGGAAAATTTAACGGCATTCGCAAGGAGCGTCAACAACTGTGGGCAGCAAAGGAAAATCGTCCGGGACCGATTCCTGTTCCGGGCCAGGCGCCGGGCCAGGCGCCGGACCAGAGACCGGAGCGAACTTCGAGGCGATGGATGCCGCATATCGCTCGATATATGGTTCGCGGTGGGATGGGCTTTTGTCTGCGCTCCGTGGCGAAGGAGCACCCTGCGGTATCTCCGTCCTCCCGGAAGGCGGGTTCGAAACCGATCCGGAAGCGCCCGAAGGAATGTACCGGCTCGATCGCGCTTCTTTGG
>JBDKUJ010000141.1:0-14971 GCA_039679665.1 Rectinema sp.
TGGCCCGCCAGGTCGGCGTTCCTTCGGTCCTCGTATTCCTCAACAAAGTCGACCTCGTGGACGATGCCGAGCTCATCGAGCTCGTCGAGGAAGAGATCCGCGATCTCCTCAAGTTCTACGGTTTCCCCGGCGATACCACTCCGATCATCAAGGGATCCGCGTTCAAGGCGATGACCGAGCCCGAAAATCCCGAAGCCACCAAGTGCATCCAGGATCTCCTCGATGCGATGGATACCTTCTTCCCCGACCCGGTACGCGTTACCGACAAGCCCTTCCTGATGCCGATCGAAGACGTCTTCTCGATCTCCGGACGCGGCACTGTCGTTACCGGCCGTGTCGAGCGCGGTGTCGTCAAGCTCAACGAGACGGTGGAAATCGTCGGTATCAAGCCGACCAAGAACACTGTCGTCACCGGCATCGAGATGTTCAACAAGCTTCTCGAGGAAGGCCAGGCGGGCGACAATATCGGCACCCTGCTGCGCGGCGTCGACAAGAACGAAGTCGAGCGCGGACAGGTTCTCGCCAAGCCGGGCACTATCACCCCGCACACCAAGTTCAAGGGTCAGACCTACGTACTCAACCAGCAGGAAGGCGGCCGCCACAGTCCCTTCTTCGCCGGCTACCGCCCGCAGTTCTATTTCCGGACGACCGACATCACCGGTACCGTCACCCTCCCCGAGGGCCGCGAAATGGTGATGCCTGGCGACAATACCGAGATCATCGTCGAGCTGATCTACCCGATCGCCATGGAGAAGGGGCTGAAGTTCGCCATCCGCGAGGGTGGGCACACGGTCGCTTCCGGCCAGGTTATCGAGGTTATATCCTGATTTTTCGGACCGCTTCCTTGGGGGAGCGGTCCTTTTGACGATTTCCGGAAGGGGATCGCCAGCCTGCGTTGCGGCGACCGCGAGGACGCGCAACGCAGTATCCAGACTGTTCGAACGGTACGGCGCGATGCGCCGTGCATGATGTATCGGGCGGAGTTCCCAGGCTCCGCCGCACGGAGAAAGACCGGCGCGCCCGCCAGGGTACGGCCGGTCGGATCCCGCGCAAGCGATCTTTGGAGGATCTATGAAGGACAGGATTCGCGTCAGGCTTAGGGGTTTTGACGTCCGCTTGGTGGACGACAGCGCCCGGGGAATCGTTCAGACGGTGCAGAAAGCGGGAGCCACGGTTTTAGGGCCCATCCCTCTTCCTACACGCATCAACAAGTTTACCGTGTTGCGTTCCCCGCACGTACACAAGAAGAGCCGTGAGCAATTCGAGATGAGGACCCATAAACGCCTCATCGATATCCTTGAACCTACGCCCGACGTCATGGACGCCCTGATGAAGCTGGAGCTTCCGGCAGGAGTCGATGTCGAAATAAAGCAGTAAATCCCGCACGGCCATTGGGCCGCGAGGGGTTTCGTTTGCCAAAACCCTCACAGGTTTTGGCAAACAGGCAGAAACGCCCGGCTTCGTGCCGGCCGCGTTCAACGCAGGAGAGCCGAATGATCGGTCTTATCGGTAAGAAGATGGGCATGACCCAAGTGTTCGACGAAACGGGGAAATTGATTCCCGTGACGGTCGTGCAGGTCGCCCCCAATGTTGTCGTCAGCAAGAAAGCTGCCGACAAGGACGGCTACGATGCCGTCGTGATAGGCGTCTACGAGAAAAAGAAGATTGCCATCACCAAACCCTACGGTGGACAGTTCGCCGAAGGTCTCGTTCCTACCCGCATCCTGCGGGAGTTCCGTGACTTCGAGAAGGAAGTCCAGATCGGCGACAAGCTCGATGTAACCACGCTGGAAGGCCTGCGCTACGTTGATGTAACCGCCACATCCAAGGGAAAGGGATTCCAGGGCGTAGTCAAGCGCTGGGGTTTCGGAGGCGGTCGAGCCACCCACGGATCCAAGTTTCACCGCGAAGCCGGTTCCACCGGACAGAGCACCTATCCGCACAAGACTTTCAAGAACAACAAGATGCCCGGCCGTATGGGCCGCGAGCGTGTAACCGTGCAGAACCTCAGGGTTGTGCGCGTCGACGCCGAAAAAGGATGCATCCTCATCCGCGGAGCCATCCCCGGTCCGCGCAATTGCGACGTGCTTGTGCGCGGCGCCGTCAAGAAGAGCTGAGGCGGAGGACCCAATGGAAATGAATGTTATTTCCTTGCAGGGGAAGGAGCTCAGGAAAATCGAGCTCGCCGAAGCCGTGTTCGGACTTCCCGTGAACGAGGACGTGATCTGGTATGCGATCAACAACGAGCTCGCGAATGCCCGCATGGGTACCGCCAGCACGAAGGATCGCTCCGAAGTGCACGGTACCAACCGCAGGCCTTATTCCCAGAAGGGAACCGGCCGCGCCCGGCACGGCGACACCAAGTCGAACGTGTATGTAGGCGGCGGTATTTCCTTCGGTCCCAAGCCGAGGGATTTCTCCTACATGATGCCGCGCAAGGCCAAACGCCTCGCCATGAAGACTATCCTGAGCCTCCGGGCGCAGGATGGAACTCTCAAGGTGATCGAGGATTTCACTGTCGAGTCCGGCAAGACCGCCGATCTCGCCAAAGTCCTCGCTCCTTTCGTCGACGCCAACAAGCCCGAGCGCACCGTGCTCGTGCTCAAGGACGACGATCAGATGGTAAAGCGCGCCGCGCGCAACATTCCCTGGCTCAGTTTCCTCTCCTATGAGAGGCTCAGGGCCCACGATCTGTTCTACGGACGCAAGCTGATCGTGCTCGAGTCCGCCGCGAAACAGCTCAATGAGTTCTACGCGGACAAGTAAGGAGCGCCGAAACATGGATTACATGTCGATTCTTATCGAACCGGTGCTCACCGAAAAGAGCAACATTCTCCGCGAGGAAGGGCTGTACACCTTCAAGGTGGACCCCCGCGCGGACAAGATCATGATCATGGAGGCCGTACGCCGCCTGTTCAAGGTGAACCCGGTTTCCTGCAACATCATCAACGTAGCTTCCAAGCCCAAAAGGCTGCGCGGAAGGCCCGGAAGGACCTCCGAGTGGAAGAAAGCCGTCGTCCGCCTTGAAAAAGGCGAAACGATCAAGGTTTTCGAGGGCGCGTGAGGTAAGGGGAACATATGGGTATCAAGACTTTCAGGCCTAACACGCCGGGCCTGCGCCACCGGATTCAGGTGGTGAATGACGAGATCACCTCGAACAGAAGCAATCCCGAGAAGTCCCTTACCAGGGGTAAGTCCAGCCGCGCCGGGCGCGCCGACAACGGCCGCATTTCCGTCAGGCATCAGGGCGGCGGGCACAAGCAGCGCTATCGCGAGATCGACTTCAAGCGCGACAAGATCGGCATTCCGGGCAAGGTCAGCTCGATCGAGTACGACCCCAACCGCAGCGCCAATATCGCCCTTATTGTCTATGTCGACGGCGAGAAGCGCTACATCATCAGCCCGAAGGGTCTGGTGGTCGGACAGAAAATTCTGGCCGGACCGACCGCGGCCATCGAGCCGGGCAACGCGCTCCCTCTGGAGAACATCCCGACCGGCATCACGGTGCACAATGTGGAACTGAGTCTCGGCAAGGGCGGCCAGATGGCCCGGTCCGCCGGCGCTTCGGCCCTCATCGCGGCCCGTGAAGGCGACTACGTCGTGCTGAAATTGCCTTCCGGCGAGCTTCGCATGGTGTTCAAGAAATGCATGGCGACCATCGGCTCCGTCGGCAACGAGGAGCACATGAACGAGCGTCTGGGCAAAGCAGGGCGCACCCGCTGGCTGGGCATCAGGCCCACCGTCCGCGGTACCGTCATGAATCCGGTCGACCATCCGCATGGTGGCGGTGAAGGCCGCGGTAAGGGATATAAGCAGCCTGTATCTCCGTGGGGTCAGCCCGCGAAGGGATACAAGACTCGCGATCTGCACAAGCCGTCTAGCCGCTTCATCGTGAAGCGCCGCAAGTAAGGGAGGAGGGCACCCGTGTCTAGATCAGTGAAGAAAGGGCCCTTCATCGAGAAGAGCCTGTACAAGAAAGTACTCGAGACGAACAAGACGGGCGACAAGAAGATGTTCAAAACCTTCTCGCGCACGTCGACGATCATTCCCGAAATGGTCGGACAGACCATCTCGGTATATAACGGCAAAACCTGGATTCCGGTCTATGTGACCGAGAACCTTGTCGGCCACAAGCTCGGCGAATTCGCTCCCACCCGCATTTTCCGCGGGCATGCGGGCAGCGATAAAAAAGCCGAGAAGAAATAGGGGTGTGACCATGGTTGACAACAAGACCGGTTACCGGGCGACCGCCAAATGGTTACTCGCTTCGCCCTACAAGGTCCGCCCCGTAGCCGACCTGGTGAGGTCCAAGCCGTACGAAGAGGCTATCGCCATTCTCGACAACATGCCGCAAAAGGGCGCCATCCTTCTCAGGAAGGTAGTGATCTCCGCGGCATCCAATGCGCTCAACAAGAACCGCAAGCTCGGCGAGGACATGCTCTATGTGAAGGAAATTCGCATCGACGAAGGTCCCCGCATGCGCAGGGTCTGGTTCCGCGCACGCGGCAGGGCGGACATGCTCATGAAGAGAATGTGCCACATCACCTGCGTGGTCGACGAAATCGGCAAGAAGACGGAGGCGTAAGGTGGGCAATAAAGTAAATCCGATCGGACTCCGCATCGGGATCAACAAGGACTGGAAGTCCCACTGGTACGTCGATCCTCGTGATTACGCCAAGACCCTCCACGAGGATCTGGCTATCCGCAGGCGTATCCAGACCCTTCCCGAAACCAAGGGCGCGGACATCGCCGAAGTCGAGATAGTACGGCATCCTCAGCGTGTGACGGTGGTAATCCATACCGCTCGCCCCGGCGTCCTCATCGGCGTCAAGGGTGCGAACATCGAGCTGATCGGTGCCCAGCTTCAGAAAGAAACGACCAAGAAAGTCCAGATCAAGATCAAAGAGATCAAGAAGACGGACACCAACGCGCAGCTTGTCGCGCAGGGCATCGCCCGTCAGCTGGAGAGCCGTGGCTCTTTCCGCAAGGCGGTAAAGATGGCCGTTGCGAACGCGGTCAAAGGCGGAGCGCAGGGCTGTAAAGTCCGCGTGTCCGGCCGACTTGGCGGCGCCGACATGTCGCGCACCGAAGAGCACAAGGAAGGCCGCGTGCCTCTGCACACCCTGCGTGCCGACATCGACTACGGTTTCGCCGAATCGCTCACTACCTTCGGCAAGATCGGCGTCAAGGTGTGGATCTATCAGGGCATGGTCTATCGCAGCGACAAGAACGAGGATGCGGGCCAGCTGGTGCGCAAACCCCGCCGCGAAGACGAACGCCGCGGAGACGGAGAGCAGCGCCATGAACGCAGCGCCGGCGCCCGCGAGCGGCACGATGCCCCGAGAGGTCGCGCTCCCGAGGCCAGGGCGAGGAGCTGAGTTATGATGATCCCCAAGAGAGTCAAGTACCGCAAGCAGCAGCGCGGACGGGTGCACGGCAACGCGCACACCGGCAACACCATCGCCTTCGGCGAGTACGGCCTCATCTGCCTCGAGCCCGAGTGGCTCACCAACCGCCAGATCGAGGCGGCGCGCGTAGCCTTGAACCGCTATATCAAGCGCGGCGGCAAGCTGTGGATCCGCATTTTCCCGGACAAACCCTATTCGAAGAAACCGCTCGAAACCCGCATGGGTAAGGGAAAGCCGGGACCCGAATACTGGGTCGCCGTAGTGCGCCCCGGCACCGTGCTTTTCGAGCTTTCCGGCGTCGAGCCGGCCGTGGCCGAAGAAGCCATGCGCCTGGCGGGCTCCAAGCTCCCGGTGAAGACCAAGTTCGCCCTTCGGGCGCAGACGGAGTGACGGGATGAAAAACTCGTTCCAGGATCTCAAGCTCGAGGAGCTTTTCGTCAAACGTGACGACCTCCGGAAGAAATATTTCGACCTTCGTTTCCAGATGGTGGTCGGCCACGTGGAGAACCCTCTCGAAAAGAGGAATCTTCGCCGCCAGATCGCGCGGGTCGAGACCCTAATCAGCCAGGCCGAGCGCAAAAGCGCCGGCGCGGCACAGGCCTAAGGACCCGAGGAGAAAACCGTGGATACCGACGTCCAGAAACAGGAAAAGGGAAAGCAGACCCTCCAGGGCGTCGTGGTTTCCGACAAGATGGCCAAGACCATCGTAGTCGAAATCATGATGCGAAAACTGCATCCCCTGTACAAGAAGTACGTGACCAGGTCCAAGAAGATCAAGGCGCACGACGAGAAGAACGACGCGCACGTGGGCGATACCGTCCGCGTGGTGGAATGCAGGCCGCTTTCGCGCGACAAGCGCTGGCGCCTCGAGACCATCGTCGAACGGGCGAAATAAGGCGAACGGGAGAAGGATATGATTCAAGTCGAATCCATGCTCACGGTCGCCGATAATTCCGGCGCCAAGACCGTGCAGTGCATCAAAGTCCTCGGCGGCTCCAAGAGGCGCTATGCTTCGGTCGGCGACATAATCGTCGTGGCCGTGAAGTCGGCGCTTCCGAACTCTTCCATAAGGAAGGGAACGATCGAAAAAGCCGTCATCGTCAGGACTCACAAGGAATACCGCCGACCAGACGGCACGTACATTCGTTTCGATGACAACGCATGCGTCATCATCGATGCCAACAAGAACCCGAAGGGCAAACGCATCTTCGGCCCGGTGGCCCGCGAGCTTCGCGAGAAGGACTATATGAAGATCGTCTCTCTCGCGCCCGAGGTCCTGTAAGGAGAGGGTATGGCCGAGATCAAGTACAAGCTCCGCAAGGAGGACCTCGTCCAGGTCATAGCCGGCAAGGACAAGGGCAAGCAAGGGAAGATCGTCAAGATCGACCGCGAAAAGGGCCGCGTCATCGTAGCGGGCGTCAACATGGTCAAGAAAGCCATGAAGAAACGCAAGCAGACCGATCGCGGCGGCATCGTCGAAATCGAAGCGGCCCTGGCCATTTCCAACGTGATGGCCGTCTGCAAGAAGTGTGGCCCCGTCCGGCTCGGCTACAAGATCGAGGGCGACGTGAAAAAGCGCGTCTGCCGCAAGTGCGGGGAGGCAATCTGATGGCGGAGAAGAAAACCTACGTGCCCCGTCTCAAGACGATGTACCGGGACAAGGTTGCGCCCGAACTTTTCAAGGAAATGGGCTACGAAACCGTCATGCAGGTACCCCGTTTCGCGAAAGTGATAGTGTCCATGGGCGTCGGTGAAGCCAAGGAGAACAAAAAACTTCTTGACGCGGCCGTCGGCGACATCGGCATCATCACGGGCCAGAAGGCCGTCAAGACGAAGGCGCGCAAATCCATCGCCACCTTCAAGATCCGCGAAGGCCAGGAAATCGGCGCCCGCGTAACACTGCGCGGGAACCAGATGTGGGAATTCCTGGATCGCCTGATGAATGTCGCTCTTCCGCGCGTCAAGGACTTCAGGGGTGTGAACGCCAACGCCTTTGACGGGCACGGAAACTACTCTCTCGGTCTTACCGAGCAGATTATTTTCCCGGAGATCGATTTCGATAAGATCGAAAAGGTCATGGGACTCAACATCGCGATCGTCACGACCGCGAAGACCGACAAGGAGGCCAAAAGCCTCCTCGGCAAGATGGGCATGCCCTTCAGGAAATGAGGAAGGCATAGATGGCGCGCAAAGCGATGATTCTGAAGGCTGAAAAAAAGCCGAAGTATATGACCAGACTGGTTCGCCGCTGCAATATTTGCGGTAGGGCGAGAGGATACATGCGAAAATTCGACATGTGTCGTATCTGCTTCAGGAAGTACGCTTCTGAAGGCCTGATTCCAGGCGTCACCAAGTCGAGCTGGTAGGAGGTAGCGATGAGCGTTTCTGATCCCATCGCGGACATGCTGACGAAAATCCGCAACGCAAGTGCGGCTCGTCACGAAAAGGTTGACATTCCGACCTCCAAGCTCAAGCTTGAAATCGTGAAGATCCTCAAAACTGAAGGATTTATCAAGAATTTCAAGAAAATCCAGTCGGATGGCGCGAACGTGATTCGCATATTCCTTAAGTACGACGAGGAGAACGAACCCGTCCTCCATGGCCTGGACAAGGTTTCCAAGCCCGGCAGGCGCGTCTACTCGGGATATAAGGAATTGCCGCGCGTCCTCAACGGCTACGGTACCCTTGTTCTCTCCACCTCCGGCGGAGTGACGACAGGAAAGAAGGCCGTAGAAAAGCAGGTCGGCGGCGAGCTGATCTGCACGGTCTGGTAAGAGGGGAAGCGCAATGTCGAGAATCGGAATACGGCCGGTCCAAATCCCCCAGGGCGTGAAGGTCAATGTGACCCCCACGACCGTGGCGGTGGAAGGGCCCAAGGGAAAGTTGTCGCAGGATTACGTTCCTGAAGTCGAAATCGCCGTGAAGGACGGCACCGTTGTCGTAACGAGGAAAAACGATTCCAAGCAGGCACGGGCCTATCATGGCCTGTACCGCAACCTCGTGAACAACATGGTGCTCGGCGTGTCCCAGGGTTTCCGCAAGGGCCTGGTGATCAACGGTGTCGGCTACCGTGCCGAAGTACAGGGCAAGTTGCTCGTGCTGAGCATCGGGTTTTCCACCGATTTCGCGGTGGCCATCCCCGAGGGAGTATCGGTCACCATTGAGGCCAACGGCCAGAAAGTGGTTATCACCGGCTTCGACCGCTGGCTTGTCGGCAAGTTCGCGAGCGAGGTTCGTTCGCTTCGCCTGCCCGAACCCTACAAGGGCAAGGGAATCAGGTATGAAGATGAGCATATCCGCAAGAAGGTCGGCAAGACCGGTGTGAAGTGAGGCGCAAGGCATGAGCGTTAAAGAACTGAGCGATAAGCTCCGCAAGCGCGAAAAGCGCAAGATACATGTCCGCAAGACCATCTCGGGCGTTCCGGGGAAGCCGCGCATGACTGTGTTCAAGTCCAACCTGAACTTCTATGTCCAGGTTATCGACGACACGGTCGGCAATACCTTGGCCAGCGCCTCCACGGTCGAGAAAACCCTGAAAGACCTGACGCGCAATGTCGAAGGTGCGGGGAAACTCGGCGAGGAAATCGGCCGCAGGCTCAAGGAAAAGGGAATATCCGTCGTCGTCTTCGACAGGAATGGATACAAGTACCACGGCATCGTGAAAGCCATCGCCGACGGAGCCCGGAAAGCCGGGATCCAATTCTAGGGGGGGGGCGTGGACAACAGGAACAGGAACGACTCGCAGTCGCGTGACAATTTCATGGAGAAGCTCGTCAAGCTGAACAGGACGGCCAAGGTCGTCAAGGGCGGCCGACGATTCTCCTTCTCCGCCCTTACTGTGGTCGGCGACCGCAGCGGACACGTAGGCTTCGGCTTCGGCAAGGCCAACGACGTCACTGAAGCGATCCGCAAGAGCATGGAAAAAGCCCGCAGGGCCATAACCACCATGCCCGTCAAGGCCGGTACCCTGCCGCACCCGATCGTCGGCGAGTACAAGGCCACTAAAGTTTATTTGAAGCCCGCCTGCCCCGGCTCCGGTATCATTGCCGGCGGACCGGTGCGGGCAATCATGGAAGCGGGCGGCGTCACCGACGTCCTTTCCAAGTGCGTGGGCTCCAGGAACTCCATGAACATCGTTCGCGCCGTCTTCGACGGCATGAGCAAGCTCATGGACGCCAAGACTGTGGCTAAAAACCGCGGCAAGACGATCAAGGACCTGTGGGGTTGAGCATGGCCAAGATTCAGATAACGCTAATCAAGAGCCTGATCCATCAGAAACCCGTGATGCGCGCCACCGTGCGCGGTCTGGGCCTCCGGAAAATCGGCTCCACTACCATCAAAGAGGCGAATCCCGCCATTCTCGGGATGGTGAACACCGTTCACCATCTCGTGTCGACCAAGGAGGTCGAGTGATGTCCGAGTTCCAGCTCCATGCCCCCGAAGGCGCGAACCGCAACAAGCGGATCGTCGGCCGCGGCCAGGGATCCGGTCTGGGCACCACTGCAGGCCGCGGCAATAAAGGCCAGCAGTCCCGCTCCGGCGGAAAGACCTATCCCGGATTCGAAGGCGGACAGATGCCGTTGTATCGCCGCCTTCCCCATCGTGGTTTCTCCAACCAGCCTTTCAGGAAAGAATGGCAGATTGTCAACGTACGCGATCTCGAGAGCCGTTTTGCGGCCGGCGAGCTCGTGGACGCCACCTCCCTTCTTCTCAAGGGGCTGATCAAAAAACCCGAAGGTCTCATCAAAGTGCTCGGCACTGGTACCATTTCGGTGGCTCTCAACGTGAGCGTCGACGCGGTTTCCGCGGGCGCCAGGGCCAAGATTGAAACCGCCGGCGGCAAGGTGGAAACTCCTTCCGACGCGGTCCGCGCCTGAAGTAACGATAAAGGCAGGAACGCATGGCAGGCAACGCGCTTACTGATATTTTCAGGATCAAGGAACTCAGGGACCGGATCCTATTCACCTTCTTCTGGCTCACGATTTTCAGACTGGGTACGTTCCTGCCCATCCCGGGCATCAATGCGAGCGCCCTCCAGTCATATTTTGCGAGCCAGGCGGGCGGAACCGGCGGAGTCACCGACTATCTCGATTTCTTCGCCGGCGGCGCTTTCAAGAATTTCTCCGTGTTCATGATGGGCGTCATGCCCTACATCAGCACGCAGATCATCATGCAGCTGCTCCTCATCGTCTTCCCCCGCATGAAAAAAGTGGCCGAAGAAGACGGCGGAAGGAAGAAGATCGCGCGCTGGACCCGATTGGGTACCATCGTTCTCGCCTTGATCCAGGCCTACACAGTCACTGTATGGGCTGACCGCATCCCGAACGCCATCGTGATGACCAACCGCACGGCGTATACGCTGATAGCGATGCTCACGGTGACCGCAGGTACAATGTTCCTCATCTGGATAGGCGAGCAGATAACCAAGCGCGGCATCGGCAACGGTATTTCTCTCCTCATCTACGCGGGCATCGTGGCCAGGCTCCCCAACGCCTTCTACGCGCTCATCAAGAAGATTCAGGCAGGGGAAATCAACGCAATCTATGCCATCGTAGTCCTCGTCATGTTTGTCAGCGTGGTGGCACTGGTCGTGTTGGAGCAGCAGGGGCAACGCAAGATTCCCGTGAATTACGCCAAACGCGTGGTCGGTCGAAAGATGTACGGTGCGCAGAACACCTACATCCCCTTCAAGATCAATCCGTCGGGCGTCATTCCCGTCATCTTCGCGTCGAGTCTTCTTTCTTTCCCGCTCCAGATCTCCCAGAGTCTGGGCGTGAATGCAAAATGGCTGCGCGACTTCTCTTATTTCCTGAGGCCGAGCGGGTTCTGGTACAATCTCCTGTATGTCCTCTTTATCGTCTTTTTTGCGTACTTCTACACGCAGGTGTCCCTCAATCCGGGCGAAATCTCGAAGAATATTCGGGAAAACGGCGGATCGATCCCCGGCATCCGCAGCGACAAGATGGAAGAGCATCTTTCCAGGATCCTCAACCGCATCATCCTGCCCGGCGCCATGTATCTCGCCCTGATTGCGCTCATACCGAGCCTGGTGCAGCAGTTGTTCAGTTTTCCGAGCGAGCTCGCCTATCTTCTCGGAGGCACCTCGCTGCTTATCCTCGTGGGAGTAGATCTGGACACCATGTCCCAGGTTGAGGCCCTTCTCAAGATGCACCATCACGATGGTCTGGTCCGGAAAGGACATATCAGGTCGAGGAACCTGTAGCATCTTTCATGATAATGGTGTTTAATAGCGCGTTCGCGTACAGGGGGAACCCATGAAGGTCAGGACAAGCGTCAAGAAAATATGCGATAAGTGCAAGGTAATCCGCCGTGATGGACTAGTCCGGATCGTGTGTGAAAATCCGAAGCACAAACAGAAGCAAGGCTGAAGGGCAGGAGGAAGCTCATGGCGCGTATAGCGGGAGTCGACCTCCCGAACAAGCACGTTGAAATCGCCCTCACGTATATCTACGGACTGGGTAGAACCAGCACCCGCAAGATCTGCGAGACGACGGGCATCAATCCGGAAAAGAAGATCAACGAGCTTTCCCAGGAAGAGATCAACGAGCTCCGCAAGGTGATCGAGAATGACTACAAAGTCGAAGGCCGCCTCCGCACAGAGACGGCGCTCAACATCAAGCGTCTCATGGACATCGGATGTTACCGGGGACTGCGGCACCGCAAGGGCCTGCCGGTAAACGGCCAGAGGACCAGGACGAACGCGCGTACCCGCAAGGGCAAGCGCAAGACCGTGGCCAACAAGAAAAAGGCCGTATGACGGAGGGTCGCTAAATTGGCAGTTACCAAGAAGAAGAAAGAGAAGAAGAGCGTATACGAAGGCAAGGTCTTCATTCAGGCCACCTTCAATAACACGATCATCACGATCACCGACCTAAACGGCAATGCGATATCCTGGGCGAGTTCCGGCGGACATGGATTCCGCGGCGCGAAGAAGTCCACTCCTTTCGCGGCCCAGACCGTCGCCGAAACCGCCGTGCAGAAAGCTCTTACCGTGGGCCTGCGCGAGGTGCATGTATTCGTGAAAGGTCCCGGAATCGGCCGAGAATCGGCCATCCGTCAGTTGGGCGCACTCGGTTTGAAGGTTAAGACCATCAACGATGTTACGCCCATTCCCCACAACGGTTGCCGGCCCCGCAAAGCCCGCCGCATCTGAGGGAGGATAGCAGAAAATGGCACGTTACATCGGTCCCGTGTGCAGGCTTTGCCGCACCGAGCAGAAAAAGCTGTTCCTGAAGGGCAATCGCTGCAAGAGCGACAAATGCCCGATGAACCGCAAGCGCCTCCCCCCCGGCAAGGCTCCCAAAGCCCGCATGGGAAAGAAGTCAGACTACGCCGTCCAGCTCCGCGAAAAGCAGATGCTGAAGCGGTCATATGGTCTTCTCGAGGCGCAGTTCCGCAATACCTTCGAAAAGGCCCTCGCCATGCCCGGAAAGACGGGCGAGAACCTCTTCATTTTGCTGGAGCGCAGGCTGGACAATGTCGTCTACCGGCTCCATTTTGCCACGTCCCGCGCACAGGCGCGCCAGTTCGTACTGCACGGCCATATCGCCGTCAACGGTAAGCGCGTCAATATCGGATCCTACTCCGTGAAAGCGGGTGATCAGATTGCTGTGATCGGCGCGGCGAAGAAACTCGACCTCGTCAAGAACGCACTCCAGGAAGTCGGCCGCGCAGGTGTAATGCCCTGGCTCGAGGTGAACCCCGACGAAATGACGGGAAGGCTCGCGGCCTACCCGCATCGCCAGGATATCACCGACATGGCCGATATTCGCGAACAGCTCGTTGTAGAGCTTTACTCGAAATAAGGAGCCGAGATGGCGCGGAAGAACCTTCTCAAGGGTTTTAAGAGGCCGAAGGGCATCACCTACGAGCAGAGCGAGTCGGGACCCTCATACGGCAAATTCTTGGCCTACCCCTTCGAGCCGGGCTATGGGACGACCGTCGGCAACACTCTGCGCCGAATCCTCCTGTCCTCGATCCAGGGGTATGCGATCAGCGCCGTACGCATCGTCCGCTACGATGAAGATGGTGCCCAGCACATCGTGACCTCCGAGTTCGAGTCCATCCCGGGTGTTGTCGAGGATACCGTGGAGTTCCTCAACAATATGAAGCAGCTTCGCATCCGTCTGCCCAACGATCAGGAACAGGCGACTTTCCTGTACGAGATCAAGGGTATTTCGGGGATTACCGGAGCTTTCTTCTCCCAGGACAAGGCGCTCGACGTTCTCAATCCCGAGCTCAAGATTGCGATGCTTGAGCCCAATGTCCATCTCGACCTGGAAATCCAGATCGATCTGGGCAGGGGTTATGTGCCCTCCGAAGTGAACGAGCGGTATGTCGAGATCGTCGGGACCATCCCGATGGATGCGATCTTCTCGCCCGTCACCAAGGTAAAGTACTCGGTCGAGCCGACCCGCGTGGGTCAGCGTTCCGACTACGACAAACTGGTCCTGGAAATCTGGACAGACGGCACTACCCGGCCCGAGGATGCCCTCGCCGAGGCCGCCAAGATCGCAAAGGACCACTTCTCCATATTCGTCAATTTTGACGAGTCGGAGGGGATGGGCGACGAACAGAATGATGAGATAGAAGAGCGGGTCAGGCAGATCCTGAACACCCCGGTCGAAGAGCTTGAGCTTTCGGTCCGGTCCTCCAACTGCCTGAAAAACGCCAACATCAAGACGATCGGCGACCTCACTCGCAAGACTGAGGACGACATCGCCAAGACAAGGAACTTCGGCAAGAAGTCCCTGCAGGAAATCAAGGACAAGCTGGCCGAGTGGAACCTCGCCCTCGGTATGAGCGATTACTCCGCCCTGCGTAACTATCTGAAACTGACCATGAAGAAGGAAGAGACCGATGAAGCATAAGATCGGGTTCAACAAGCTGAACCGGATGCCGGCCCACCGTAAAGCCTTAATCCGGAATATGATGACCGTCCTCTTCAAGCACGAGCGGATCGTCACCACCAGGGCGAAGGCCATAGAGGTCCGCCGCGCGGCCGAAAAGATGATCACCAGGGCGAAGGAAGACTCGGTCCACAATCGCCGCATTGTTTTCCGCAAGATCACGGACGATGCGATCCTCGCCAAGCTCTTCACCGATATCGGCCCTCGCTTCAAGGACAGGAACGGCGGTTACACCAGGATTCTTCGTGTGGGCATGCGCAAGCAGGATGCCGCCGATATGGTTATCCTCGAGCTCGTCGACCGCAAGGAAGACGAGAAGAAGGCTACGCGCGACAAGCGCAAAGCCGAGAAGAAGGCCAAATCGGCCGACAAGAAAGCCGACTAAAGGCAGGAGTGGCGATATGTCCAAGGCTCATCGCGGAAAAGGCATCAGGGAACTTAAATCTTCCGGCAGGGAGATATGCCCGGTCTGCAAGCGCGAAGGCGTGAAAGTACTGTACGAACAGGAAGTGAACGGCGCCAAGACCAAGATCTGCAAGATCTGCAAGGCTACGCTCGCCAACGCAAAATAGGGAAGTTCCGTTTCAGCACTGAAAAGCCCCGCGGCGCGCCCGCGGGGCTTTTCATTTGCCG
>JBDKUJ010000142.1:0-7820 GCA_039679665.1 Rectinema sp.
TGGTGATGGAGCTTTCGCGATACACAACATGCCTCAAGCCATTTTTTTCAGGAGCCCGCGTCGATCCGACGCCGCCCGATTCGTATCATCTCACCCTGCTGTTTCTCGGAGAATTGAACGGCGGTACTGTCGGCGATTTCCGGAATTCGCTCGACAATTCGCTGGCAGCATTTGCGGACGGTGATTACGGACGGGCCGCGCCCGTCGCCCTGGAATCGACCGGACTCGCTTTCCTGCCCGACCACGGTGCGCCGCGCGTCGTCTGCGTCGATTTCCTCGCCGATCCTCCCGCGGGTCTGGCCGAAACCCTCCGCAAATGCGCGGATGCGGCCCATGCCAGCGGAATTGCCATCGACGAACGCCCCTGGCGGGCCCATCTGACCATAGGCCGGGTACGTTCGGGCAGGCTTGCCGAACGCAACTTTCCGCCCCCTCCCCGCCTGTCTTTTTCTCCTTCAGGGTTCACGCTCATGGAATCCTTCCTGCGCCCGTCCGGACCTGAGTACATCAGGATCGCGGAATTTCCTCTGGCCTCATTGCCACCTTCAACCTCCTGCACTTGACCGCATTTTCGCGCCGCTTTACCTTGAGCCCGAGGAGCTGCCATGAGAAAAGTGCGGACCACCTACAGAGCGATTCCGACGGAAGAAGGCGCAGGAGTACGACTCAAGCGTGTCTTCGGTTACAGGGAACGTGGAGCCTTCGATCCATTCCTGATGCTCGACCACTTCGGTTCCGACAATCCCTCCGATTACATCGCGGGCTTTCCCTGGCACCCCCATCGCGGAATCGAAACGGTCACCTATCTGCTGTCGGGAAAAGTCGGGCACGGCGATTCCATGGGCAATAAAGGCGTCATAGGGCCCGGCGACGCCCAGTGGATGACTGCTGGCTCGGGCATAATCCATCAGGAAATGCCCGAGCCGGGCGCCGACGGCAAAACCATGGAAGGCTTCCAGTTATGGGTAAATCTTCCCGCGGCGCTCAAAATGACCTCCCCCCGCTACAGGGCGGTCGAGGCCGGGGAAATTCCACGCGTCGAGACGGAGGGAGCGAAGATCGCCGTTCTGGCCGGAAAATTCGGCGCTGTCCGCGGCGCCACTCCGGAACTTTTCGTGCCGGTCCGATATCTCATCGTCGAAATCGAAGCAGGCAAGACTCTCAAAATGACTGTCCCGTCCGGGCATAATGCGGCCGTGTATGTGTATCGTGGAAAGGTTTCAGTAGCGGGTACGAAAATCGCCTCCGGCGAAGCGGCCAACCTTCCGGCCGAAGCCGGCGAAACCGACGAAACCGGCGAAACCGATAAAGCCGACGAAATCGATGATGACATGATACCGCTGTCCGCCGATGCGGAAACGGGCGCGTCTTTGCTATTCATCTCGGGAAAGCCGCTGCGCGAGCCGATCGCCTGGGGTGGCCCCATCGTCATGAACACGCGATCCGAACTCGAACTCGCTTTCGAGGAATACGAAAAAGGCCGCTTCATCAAAACGAAGGCGGCCGGCTCTCCGTGAAAATAGGCGTCAGGGCGCACGATTACGGGAAGAGGCCCGCCGCGGAACTCGCCTCGGGGATAGCGGAGGCCGGGTTTTCATGCATTCAACTCGCTCCCGCGAAAGCCCTGCCCGGTGAACACTGGAAGCCCGGGACGTGGAATGCCGCAGAGGTCGCGGAAACGCGATCCGTTTTCGACAACTCGGGACTGCGCGTTTCTGTTCTCGGCTGCTACATCAATCCGGTGCACCCCGATCCGGACGCCAGACTGGCGGAGCTTTCGCGTTTCACTGAATGCATCCGTTTCTGCCGGGATTTCGGTTGCGCTTTGGTCGCCACCGAAACCGGATCGCACAACGCGGACTGTTCGCCGCATCCATTCAACCGATCGGAAGAATCCTATCTCGAACTCGTCGAATCGATCGGGACGCTGGTCGGCGCAGCGGAGGACGCAGGCGTATACGTAGGCGTGGAAGGGGTTTCGCGCCATGTCGCGCATTCTCCGGCGAGAATTCGCAGACTCATCGACGATATCCGGTCTCCCGTGCTGAAAGTCGTCTTCGACCCGGTCAATTTCGTCGAAGAAGGAAGTGCCGAAGAAATGGCGCGCATCGTCGGGGAATCGTTCGATCTGTTCGGCGACAGGATCGCGGCGATCCACGTCAAGGATTTTCTGCCTTCGCCCGCCAGCGAAGGCGGATCACGGACAGGCCCAGCAGGCGAGTTCCGCGTGGTTCCGCCCGGCCGCGGTTACATGAGTGGCTACATGAGCGGCCACATGTTCTGGCGAAAGATCGCCGAAAAAACCGGGGCTCTCGCCGCGCAGCCGGATTTGATTATCGAGGATTTGAAGCCTTCGGAAATGGCCGCGGCCAGGGAATTCGTCCTGGCCTGTTGGGGTTCAGTCTGAGACGATCGCGTCAGGCCGGCACGATCACATTGTATGAATCGGGAATAAGCTCGATCGACAGGGGAAAATCGCAGCCCGCGAGGATTTCGACTTCGCCGTCGCATTGCAGGGGGATGCTTCCCGAGTATCCGATCTCGATGCGGGAGGCGGAAAAATGTTTCACTTCCCGCACGCCCTCATGCTTGCCTTTTTCGATGGGGCCTTTTACGAGAAGCATTCTGAAAAGGCTGGTCTGGGATACCGTAATGACATTTTCTTCGCCGGGAAGTATCCGTTTGTTCGAACCATACTGACGATTGCCCGAAGCGCCCATGGCGACGAAAAGCCTTTCCCGGGTTTCATCGAAGACGCATTCTCCGGAACTTTTCCAGGCCCTGAGTTTCATCGGAAGGACTTTATAGGCGCTCTTGTAGAGAAGGGTCGCCATGTTCACCCAGAATTTATAGGAATCGCCGGGAAACACCGATTTGAGCTTGTTGGTCCTGTCGGCGATATAGGCGTCCATGCCGATGCTGGCGATATTGAAGGCCACGAGCGGGGGCTTCCCGCCGTCCTGCGCCGGCGTCACGCGGAGTGCAGCCCTTCGCTCCAGGCGCAGGAGACCCAGAAAGCGCCCCAATGAAGTCATGAGATCCCGCCCTTCCGACCCGTCGTTTCCCGTGCCGAAAGGCAGGCGAAGGATGCCGAAGCGATCGCGTTTCTCCTCCGGTACATGCAGGAGCCGTTCCGCGGTCTCGAGACTCGTGCCGTCGCCTCCCGCGGTGAAAATGAGATGCATGGAATCATCGTCGCCGTCGGATTCGGAGCTTTCGATCACACGCTGGGCTATGGCCGATGCATGACCGCAGCGTTCCGTCAGATGCAGACGCACCAGTACGGGTTCATGCCTCGCAGGAAGGCTGGAAGCCGCCGCGGTCAGCGCCTCCAGTTCCAGACGCCGGCGACCGGCGAAGTTTTTTCGCTTGAAGCCGCCCGCCTTGGGATTGGCTATGATATCGACGAAAAGTCGCTTTCCGGGAAAAGCAGGCGAATGACCCAGAACCACACGAACACTTTCGGCGAGATCTTCGGGGCGCATATTTGGCTACTCTAAACCCGCTTCCCGGTATTGTCCATGCGGGCCGCGCAAACACCGCTCAGCCTTTTACCGCTCCCATGGTGAGGCCTTTTACCACGTATTTCTGGAAAATCATGGTGAGCAGAAGCGCGGGCGCCATAATTGCGACCGCCGCAGCCATCACCGCGCCCCAATCCACTTCCGCGTATGAGACGAAATTATAGACTGCGATGGGAAGGGTTTTCGTGCGCTCCATACTCAGGACCTGGGCGAACATGAAATTGTTCCACGAAAAGATGAACGAAAGAGTCATCGATGTCACGATGCCCGGTCCCGATACGGGAAGTATGACCGACATGAAAGCCCTCTGCCTGGTTGCGCCGTCGACCATCGCCGATTCCTCTATTTCGAGCGGAATCGTTTCGAAATAGCTCGACATGATCCAGACGACTATCGGCAAAGCTATCAGCATGTGCGAAAGGATCAGCGCCACATAGGAATCCATGAGCCCCAGCCGCGAGAAAATAATGTACCAGGGCATCAGAAAGGAAATTCCGGGCATGAGGCGCGCCACGAGAATGAGCACCGAAAGCTTTTTCTGCCCGAAACGGGCGATGGAATACGCGGCGGGCAACCCGAGCAGAAGCGAAAAACCGACCGCTGTCACGCCTACGATGGTGGAATTGATGAAATACTTGAGAAAATTCTGCTCGGTGAATACTTTCAGGTAATTCCGCGCCACGGGCGTGAAAATGAGCCTGGGCGGCCAGGCCACGATATCCACCTGCGTCTTGAACGAAGATGCGAGCATCCACACAAAGGGGAACAGCACCGGCACGACGATGCAAAGCAGCAGGAAGAAGAACAGGACGCGCCTGACGGGATTCTTGCGCATGGCCTTCCTCCTAGAGCTCGAAGCGCTTGCGCGCTTTCATTATCAAGAGACTGAACGCAAGCACGACCAGGAACAGGAACACCAGTATGACCGATGATTGCCCCATCCTGAAATATTCAAAACTGTATTTGAAGGCCATGACGTTGAGCGTTTCCGATGCGTAACCGGGGCCGCCGCCCGTCATCGCGAAAATGATGTCGTAGGTCTTGAGCGCATCGATCGTGCGCAGAATCATTCCCGTGAGCAATGTCGGCATGATCATCGGCATCGTGATGCGCGAAAAAATCTGGAACGCGTTGGCACCGTCGACCCTGGCCGACTCGTACGGCTCGGGCGAAAGTCCGGCGAGCCCGGCGAGCACGATGAGTGTGATCATTGGCGTCCACTGCCATATGTCGACCAAGGCGAGCGATTGGATGACCGTATTGGGCGAAGCCACCCATGCGGACTTGGGCAGTCCAAAAGTCGTCAGCACCCAGTTGGCCAATCCGATGGTCGGATCGAAAAACAGATTCCAGACTATGCCGATCGCAACGGGCGTGGCGACGAGCGGAAGGAGCAGGAAAAGCTTCACGAGCCCCTTGCCTTTGAATTCCCGGTTCAAGAGGAGCGCAAGCGCGAGCCCCAACACGGTTTCCACGCTCACCGACAGAGCGGTAAAGGAAAAGGTGCGCCCCAATGCCTGCAGAAAACGGGGTTCGCTCAGAACGCGTATGTAGGATTTGAGACCGACGAAGCGCAGGGGAACGCCGGAAGTGAGATTCCAGTTCGTAAAACTGAGGAAAAGCGTATACAACACGGGGAACAGCATCATCACGAGAATGAAGATCACCGCGGGCAGAGGGAAAAGTATTCTGATATTCCTCTCCACGAAACCGCTTTTGGTCATATGCCGAACCTCCGGGATCGGGTGAGCGCTGTTGTCGGACGCTTCGGTCGGATTGGCGACGCACGGAAGCGCCGCGGGTAATTGTGACGGCGCGCATCGCCTGACTTGGCGATGCGCGCCGTCACATTCAAGGATGCGATTTCAGTAGACGCCGTATTCTCCGGTGTCTTCGAGAAGCTCGTTGACGTCCTTGACCTTATCCTTGGCCATGGCTTCGAGTTTGCTGGAAGTGCCGGAGGTGTTGATGGATTCGATGATGACTTCACCGATGCGGTCGCGCGCCTCGCCTACGGCGCTCATGTAGGGCCTGTCGTAAGGCGAACCGTTCTTGGCCGCGAAAGCCTGCGTTGCGATTATCTCGGGGTTCATCTTCGCCCTGACTTCGCTGTCCGCCCAGGCGGAATTGCGGACCATGGGGATGTTCGCGAGCATGCCGCGCTTCTGCATTTCTTTGCTGGAAGCCCAATTGACGAACTCAAGCGCGAGCGCCTTGTTTTTGGACTGTTTGGCGATCGCGACACCCCAGGAAACCACGAAGTAAGGGTGGCTGCCTGCGGGACCGGCAGGAAGGCTGGCCATGCCGACATTCTCGGCGGGGATGGAACTCTTCGTGGGATCGACAATCTGGCCATAGAAAACCGATGCATCGGTCCACATGGCGACTTTGCCGGCCTGGAAGAGCGGCATGATATTTTCCCAGGAAAGGCTGGTGGAACCGGCGGGGCCGTAGTTACCAAGCAGTCTGCCGTAGAAACGGATAGCTTCGAGGGCTTCTTTGCTGTTGAAGGAGGCGACACCCTTGGTCAGATAGTCCCCGCCGAAGTTGTAGATATAGGACGAGAGCTGGGTGACGGCGGCGGCGCCCTTTCCGCGGGCGGCGAAGCCCGCCACATCGGCGCTGTTCAGCTTTTTCGCGGCGGCTTCGAGTTCGACGAAGGTCGCGGGAACGGCGATACCCGCTTTCTTGAACAGATCCTTGCGGTAGTACAGAACCTGCCACTCGGTGACCAGGGGTACGAGGTAGGTCTTGTTTCCGAAAGTACCCAAACCAAGAGAGGCTTTGGGATAATCGGAGAAATCGTAGGTGGACACGGGCTCCAGCCAGCCGTTCTTGTAGAACATCTTGGCTTCCTGGAGCGGACGGGTCATGAATACGTCCGCGGAGGACGATTTGGTGGCGAATTCCGTGGTGAGTTTGGTGGTAAGCTGCGCTTCCTGCAGGCTTTCAAAGTTGACCTTGATGCCGGTGGCCTTTTCAAATTCGGGGATCGCAGCCTTCAGTACTTCACCGTAGGGGTGGTTGGCCAGCAGTACCCGGATTTCCTTCGTCTGTGCGCCGGCGCTGAAAACGACTGCCAGCATGAGGACGAGGGCCGTAAGTTTGAGTTTCATGAATGCCTCCTTGCAGATTGCGGCGATGTCTACCGCATCGATCGAGT
This sequence comes from Rectinema sp., assembly GCA_039679665.1. GTDB lineage: Bacteria > Spirochaetota > Spirochaetia > Treponematales > Rectinemataceae > JBDKUJ01. The sequence continues at coordinate 6,688 of JBDKUJ010000142.1, forward strand.
ATCCCATCGTATTCCTGAGAGGTCAAGTCATGAAAATGAAATTTTTTACCGGTTGAAAGATTATTTTTTTCACCATATACTTCATACTTCGAATGGAGGATAGGTACAAGATGGGTGCAACCAGTTGCCTCTACCTCATTCACAGTATGGACAGCTCCTTCAGCGAGAAGGAGCATAAAATCGCGTCCTGCATTCTTGCGGCGCCCGCCGATTCGGTCCATCCGAGCATCGAGGAACTCGCCGACAGAATCGGCGTTTCGGTTTCTACGCTCCTGCGCTTTGTGCGCAAACTGGGCTACGACGGGTACCAGCAATTCCGCATCGCGCTCGCCACGGAAGCGCTCGCGCCGGAAGCCCGCTTCTACGAAGCGCCGGTCAGAGGCTCGGAAGACGCGGTCACGGTCGTATTCGGCGAGGCCGTAAAAGCCCTCGAAATGACCGCGGCCATGCTGGACCGTGCTGCGTTGCGCAAAACCGCCGAACTGGCCTGCGGCGCCCGCAGGCTCCTTCTTCTGGGGCTCGGGGGCTCCGGACTCGTCGCACGCGATGCATTCCACAAGCTCATACGATCCGGCCTCCCCTGCCAGACTGCCGAAGACTATCACCTCCAGCTCATGCTCGCTTCGCAGGCCGGTCCCGGCGATCTGGCGATACTCGTATCGCACACGGGGATCAACAAGGACGCGCTCGCCCTGGCCGAAGCGCTGGGACACTCAGGCTGCCCCGTTGTAGCCATGACCACATATCCGCGTTCGCCGCTGGCACGCATGGCCGATATCGTTCTGCTTTCCGCCGCCCCGGGATCATCCGTGATTTCGGAGGCGTTTTCCGCGCGCATCGCCCAGCTGGCGATGATCGACGCGCTTTATGTCCAGGTCATGGAAATACTGGGAGATTCGGGCATGCACAGCATGGAACGCATGCGGTCCGAAATCGCCAGACGCAGGACATGATTCTGCGGGGACGGCGCGAACCGTCCATAGAAGCCGCAGCGCAACGATACGGCGCGGCAATGCGTCGGGAGGGCTGGAGATGAAAGCCGATATCGGACTGGTCGGACTCGCCGTTATGGGCGAAAACCTCGTGCTCAACATGGAAAGCAAGGGCTTTGCCGTAGCGGTGTACAACCGCAC
>JBDKUJ010000143.1:0-1574 GCA_039679665.1 Rectinema sp.
GTGCGCATCGACAATGAACCGCTCTTTCTTTTCCGCGACGAAATCGGCGGAGGGAAAGATATCGGCCTCGTCCTGAAGGCCTGGGAAAAGAATAGCGCCGGCTCGCCGGTTTCCCCCGGGGCGGTCGGCCGCCTTGCGGACAAAGCGCGTCTCTTTTGGCGCGACAGGACCCTGTACGAATTCGCAGGCGGCCGTTTTGCGCCTTCCTGGTATTTCCGCGATACGACAGCGTGGGCGAGCCTGTCGGGTCATGAAAAATCGGTCCTTGAGGCCCTGATTTCCCTTCGGAGGGGAGAATCGCTTTCGCTGTGGGAAAGATCGGGCCGCAAAATCCTGAAAGAACTGACGGAAGCCGTTCCGATGCAGGCTTGCGCGGAAGATCTCGGCGCGGTGCCGCCCTGTGTCCCCAAAGTCCTTTCCGAACTGAAAATTCCCGGTCTGCGCGTGCTGCGCTGGCACCGGGAATACGATAGGGCGGGAGCACCCTATATTCCTTTCCCGGAATATCCGGAGAATTCGGTAGCCTGTCCTTCGGTGCATGATTCCACTTCCCTGCGGCAGTGGTGGGTCGAGGAAGCCGACAGGGAGGCACTCTGGGCGATGGCTGTGACTGCGGCCGCAGCAGGCCCTGGCGGGTGGTCGGACAGGAATGCGTCGGACGTGTCGAGCCTTGGCGGGGTGGACTTGCCCCGTTTTGCGCCGGCCGAGCTGGACCCCGAATCCGTCGTTTTCATACTGGAGGCCATGGCTACAGCCCGATCGAAAATCCTCGCCCTGCCCATCCAGGATCTGCTCGCCATGAGTCCTGCGTTGCGCGAACCCGACGCGAAAGACGAAAGGATCAACATACCCGGCACTACAGGCGGCGCCAACTGGCGATACAGGGTTCGTCCCACCCTCGAAGAGATCGCGGCGGACGGGGCTCTGGCCGAACGGGCGCGCAGGGTGTCGTCGAAGCGGAACGACAGGCGTGATTGACTGGGCCGGACAGTGCGGCTAGAGTGCCCAAGCGATGTCAGACGAAGAAAATAGGAATTTTGCGCAGCGTCTCCGGCTTTCCGTCGCGGAAGGCGCGAAAAAATCGGCGGGGACTTCCTGGTTTCTGCTCAAGATAATGGTGCCGGTGAGTCTCGTAGTGGCCCTGCTCGGCTGGAGCGGGGCGCTGGCGGTAATCGCCCGGTGGCTCTCTCCCCTGATGGGGCTTCTCGGGCTTCCCGGCGAAGCTGCGCTTGTCTTTATTTCCGGAGCGCTTCTCAACAATTATTCGGCCATCGCCGTTATGGGTGGCCTTGCGTTGAGCATGCGGGACGTGACCATCCTGGCCGTGATGTGTCTGATCTCCCACAATCTTCTCGTAGAGACGACGGTCATGAAAAAGACGGGATCGTCGGCTCTGAAAATGGCGCTTTTAAGGATCGGCACCGCGCTGGTCGCGGCTTTTCTCCTCAATCTGATATTGCCGCAGAGCCTTGCAGACAGGCCTTTTTCTTCGGCGTCGGCTACGTCGCGGCTCGAATTCTGGCAGATGTTCGGCTCCTGGGCCGTTTCGACTTTTTCCATGATCGTCAAAATAA
>JBDKUJ010000144.1:0-9122 GCA_039679665.1 Rectinema sp.
CCGAACAGCGCATCCGCGACAGGGAGAGGGAGGAATCCGATCGCGCGGCCTTCCTCCTCCGCGCAAAAAAGCGCGATTTTCTTCCGGAAGATTCGAAATACATCTCCGAAGTCGAAGCCCTGGCTTACGGGAGAACCCAGAAATCCCGTATCGCCAAGGAACTCGGCGTGGCGGAAACCCCCGAATCCGCGCACGCATTCCTTCTCAAATCAGGCTTATGGAGCGATACGGTCAATCCCTGGCCCCAGCGGGCCGGCTGCCCCCTTTCGCCACCTCGCCAGATATTGCCCGAACGCTCGGGCGATCCGAGCATCGACGGCGCACCCAGACTCGACCTAAGCGCGACGCGCAGCTTCGCCATCGACAACGAAGGGTCCGAAGATCCCGACGATGCGATCGGTATCGAGGGAGACCGTATCTGGATACATGTCGCCGATCCCGCTTCGGTCATCGTTCCGGGCAGTGCCGTCGACATCGAAGCCATGGAACGCGGCGCGACACTCTATCTTCCCGAACGGATCATACCGATGCTGCCCGGTGAAGCCGTGCCCCGTTTCGGATTGGGCCTGTCCGAGCGCTCTCCCTCGCTGTCCTTCGGCATCCGGCTCGCGGACGATGCATCCATCGCCGAGGTCCTCGTCGCGCCGGCCGTGGTGCGCGTGCGGCGCATGACCTACACCGAGGCCGATGCCGCACTCGCGGCCGGCGATCCCGACCTCACAGCACTGGATGCCGCGGCGGCCCGCCGCCGCGCGCGGCGGGCCGCGAACGGCGCCGTCGAAATCGACATTCCCGAAGTTTCACACAGGGTCCGCTCAGGCGAGGTGCACATCGAGGCCGTGCCGCACAGCCGTTCGGCCGACGTGGTCCGCGAAATGATGCTCCTCGCCGGCGAAGCGGTCGCCCGATGGGCTTTCGGCCGGGGTCTGCCCTTCCCTTACTACGGGCAGGAAGAGCCCCAGGTTTCCGAAGCCAACCGGCAGGACGAAGGCAAGGAAAAGGCTTCGCTCTCGATGCAATTCGCCAGGCGTAGAGGCATGAAGGCAGGGATGCTGGGACCGACCCCGGGCGCGCATCGGGGTCTGGGACTGCCTTTCTATTCTCAAGTAACGAGCCCCTTGCGGCGCTATCAGGATTTGCTCGCCCATATGCAAATCCGCGCGAGTCTCGCCGGAGACGCCGCCCTGCCATCGGCAGCATTATCAGCCGTACCATCGGTCGGGTCATTGTCCGGGATATCGGCCGCGCTTCCTCTCGACACCGATGAAATTTCGCGCCGTTGCGCCGCGTCGGGCGCAGCGATCGGCCCGAACCGCCAGGCCGAACGCGATTCGGAACTTTTCTGGACTGCGGTATTCCTGCAACGCAATCCCGGATGGAAGGGCGAAGGCGTTATCGTGCAGGTTTCGGGAAACGATGTCCTCTGCTACATACCTTCGCTCGGCCTTGAAACCAGGGTACGAAGCCGCGCTGCCGGGGAAATCGACGAAACGGTCAATCTTTCACTCGTCCGCGTATCGCTGCCCGACAGACAGATTTCCTTCGAGATTACCCCTTAGTCGATATCCCGAAATCATCCGGGGAATCGCGCCTGCGTTGTTGACCTGCGGGCGGCAAGGGCTCTATTCTATTTGCGCCAATGGAACAGAAGGACTATCGTCTCGCCGCGATAATGTACACGGACATCGCCGGATTCTCCCGGATGATGGAAAAAGACGAAGCGGGAACTCTCAAGCTTCTCTCCTGGCACAACTCTCTCATCGCTTCCATCGCGGAATCGCGCAACGGCACGGTGATCAAGACTATCGGCGACGCCAATCTTGTTGATTTCCGGAACACGGTGGACGCGATGCGTGCGGCGGTGGAAATTCAGGAAAAAATCCTCGAGCGCAACGCGACCGAAGTCGAAAAGGGAGTCGAACCCCTGCTGGTGCGCATCGGCGTGCACCTGGGCGACATATACTTCTTCGAAAACGACGCGCTCGGAGAAGGCATCAATATCGCGGCGCGGCTCCAGGCGCTCGCCCGCCCCGGCTGCATCTGCATTTCCCAGGACGTGCACAATCTCGTGCGGAACAAATTCGAATACAAGAGTCGTCCGCTCGGGCTGGTTCCCCTCAAGAATATCTCCAAGGAAATCGTTGCCTTCGAACTCGAGAGCGGGAATGTCCGCTTCCTGCCGGAACAGGAACGTTTTTCCGCGGACGCCGGCGCAAAAAACACCGGAACCGCCGACAGGGATTACAGCGTCGACGGTTCGAAAGGTCTGCTCGCCGAGATCAGAGCTTCCATCATGGACGACATCAGGCGCGAAGGCCGCAGACTGACGGTCAGGGAAGCGCGCGAAAAATATGGCTACTATGGTGTGGAAGCGGCCGAGGTCATCGCAACGCTCGTCGAGTCGGGCATTCTCGTGCGCGAAAGTCCGGGTTATCCCCCGGGCGGCGGCATACGCGACCCTTCGCAAAATCGCGGCGCCTCCAATGTTTCCAGCGAAATCGGACGCAGCATAGAGAATGCGGTGCACGGGATCGTCAGTGAAATCGAGCGATCCATCGGCACGGCGGGAAAGCCGCGTACGGGCGATTCCGGCGAAACACGCGAAAAACACGGCAACATCCAGATCCACCTCGAAGGCGAAGACATCAAGCGGATCGTCAGAGCGGGGAAAAAAGGCTGGAAATCCTCGCCGCGCGGCACCGACGCCGACGGCGAAGTGCGCGAAAGGCCGAGCGCCTTCGAACTCTACCGCCGAAAACTGGCCGCAAAAGCCGAAAAACTGAAAACGGGATTTTCGGGCCATCTTGTTTCGTACCTGGCCGTCAATGCCGGCCTCTGGTTCATCAACCTGAGCACTTCGCCGGGCTTCCTCTGGGCCGCCATCGTGAGCGCATCCTGGGGGATAGGACTGGTCAGCCATATGGCCGAGATTCGGAGAGCCTCCCGGCAGGTAGCGGAGATCGATGCGCTTCCCGAACTCGATGCCGGGAAGGTTGCCGAATACAAGAGTATCAACAAAGAGCGCGATGCGATGTCCGGGCATCTGGTCAGCTCGATCACAGTCCCGTTCCTTCTGTTCGTCATCAACATGCTCACGAGCCCGGGCACTCTCTGGTTCCTGATTCCTTCGGCTGCGCTGACCTTCGCGCTGGCTATCCACGCGGCTACGTGGTTCACTTCGATGCCGTCGCGCGTCAAGCGATTTTTCACCGCGCTGGGCGTCCCCGAAGGGCGACGCGGGCTGGATTCGGCCAGGCGAAGCAGGGAGAGCGCCAAAGCGGAACTGGGAACCTATGCCGATCAATACCGCGAAGCCGAAAACGCGATGCGCGAACTGGAGTCCGCGCTCGAAGCGACGCAGGATCCTTCCGCAGCCGAAACGAAAGCTGATCTGCAGCGCTATCTCGGACAAGTGCGTCTGCTTGCCCAGTCCGCGCACGAAATCGACAGGATCATCGAAGCCATGCCTATGGACGCCCTCTCCAGGGACAAGGCCGCACTGGTCAAAAAATCCGCGGCGGCGACGGAATCGCTGAAAAAGGAATATGCGGCCGGCATCGCCGAGGTAGAGAAGCAGGAAGCATCCTGGCAAGAACTTCGCGACCAGAAGGAAGTGCTCGCCCTTCGCCTGACTTCTTCCGTAAACCAGCTGAATCAGATGCGCCTCGATCTTGCGCGGGTACGTGCGGCGGGTGCGGGCGAGGGCCCGATGCCCGGAGATTCCGCTCTCGCCAGGATTCGCGATCGCGCCGACGAGCTGGGCCGGTATATCGAAGACCTGCGCGCGGGCCACATCGAAGCCCAGGCCGATCCCTTCGCCGAGCTTGAACGCCTCGCCGCGCTTGAGGACCATTCCCAGCTTGAGGACCATTCCCAGGCCGCTTCCGGTGTCCAGCGTTGACATCGGCGCCCGCCTTCGGCTAGTCTGACGCCCGCGGCAAACTTGCTTATCGCGCGACCCAGTAGCTCAGATGGATAGAGCGATTGCCTCCTAAGCAATAGGTCGCCCGTTCGAATCGGGCCTGGGCCAGACGGAAAAAGGATCGGGAAGAAATTCCCGGTCCTTTTTTTCGCGAAAATCCGAGCATTGACCGCGCCGACTCCGCACCGCTATCCTTTCCTGCGATGAAACTCTGGCTCAAGTACCTGATCGGCATACTGCTCGGCGTGCTTCTCTTTCTCGTTCTTCCCGATGGCGCGGGTGCGGACGGCGGAACTGTCGCATTCCTCGCCGACCTGGGTCTGCGGATCGCCGGCTATGTCGTAGTGCTCCTGCTTTTCTTTGGAATTCCCGTCGCTATATGCGAATTCTTCGAAGACGGGATTTTCTGGCGCAGTTTCGGCAAGACCGTGTTGTTGTATGCGATCGGCGCAGCCCTGTTTTCGGCGGTCGGCGCCGCGATTACCTGGGCATTCTCGCCGATCCGCGTACCGCTCCTCGCCGACATCGCGGCGGAACCTGCAACCGGGTTCCAGGATTCCATCCTCCGGCTGTTCCCGGCCGATCCTTCCCGCATTTTTTCCGACGCCGCCACTTCCCTGGCTCCGCTATTGCTTTTCGCTTTCGTCCTAGGCATCGCCTTCAGCCATGACCGTGTTATGACTCGTCCCGCCGTCACCTTCTTCGACTCGATGCATCATGTGTTCTATCAGATCTCGACCTTTCTCGCGGAGACGATGGGCATACTCCTCATTCCGATTTCGGTCGCCGCGGCCTACAGGATGGAAGGAATCATCGACAAGGGCTTCTACGGCCATTTCCTGCTTCTGCTCGGGGGGGAGATCCTGTTTGCCGCGCTGGCGGTCATTCCGCTGATCCTGTATTTTCTGGGCGGCCGGAAAAACCCCTATCCGACGATATACGCATTTCTCGGTCCCGCCCTTGTGGCGATGGTTTCGGGCGACTTGAAGCCGGCGGCAGGGCTCATCTCGAAGCATGGAAGGGAAAGTCTCGGCATCAGCAGACGTACCGATTCCCTGGTCATGCCGCTGGGCCTCACGATAGGGCGGGCGGGAACGGCACTTGTGACGGCGAGCGCTTTCGTGGCGATCCTGTCTTCCTATTCCAGTCTGGGTACTACGTTGCCCAACATGCTGCGCCTGCTCTTCATCGTTCCGGTGGCCGTCCTGTTCGCCGGTTCCGGCTCCGGAGCCGGTCCATTAATGGCACTCGCGACTACCTGTTCGCTTTTCGGTAAAGGCTTCGAAAACGGCCACCTTGTGATCGTACCCCTCGCCTTTCCGCTCGCCGCCGCGGGCAGCTTTCTCGATGCCCTCTGGATAGGCGCCGCAACCGCGATCAGGGCGCGAAAGGACGGCTCGGAAGACGCGAAACCGATACGCCACCATATCTGATCCGATCCCTGTACGGGGCCTGATATGGTGCCTGTTTTCCGGGAATGCCTTGACGCCTCCGGGAATGGGGCTTTACTATCAACTTCATGGACCTCATGAGCGTTTTGCGCCCCGAAATGGTAGCCCTCCACCTCAAGGGTACGACCAAGGACGAAATCATCACGGAACTTGTCGCTGTCGCCGCACGAGGCGGAAAGATCCGGAAGCCGGAAGAAGCCCTGGAATCGGTGCGGGAACGCGAACGCCGGATGAGTACCGGCATGAAACACGGCATCGCCATACCGCATGGCAAGACTTCATCGGTAGATGAACTCGTGGCCTGCGTCGGCGTATCCGACAATCCCGTCGATTTCGACGCGCTCGACCATAAGGGTTGCCGCATTTTCATAATGACCATATCGCCCGCGGACAAGACCGGCCCGCATCTGCAGTTCCTCGCGGAAGTGAGCATGCTTTTCCGCAGCGAAGAAAAACGCAATGCCATCCTCGCGGCAGACAGCTCCGAGGAAGTGCTTTCCATCCTGAAACCCTAAAAACCAGCCCGCAGCCTGGAAACAACAGGGCCGCCCACGATTAGTTCGTGGGCGGCCCCTTTTTCGCCGCTGCGTTCGCGTTATTCGTTATTACTGAAGAATCGCGAGAACATCCTGCATTTTGACGATGAGATGCTCGATACCGGCGATCTTGATCTGGGTGCCGGCATACTTGTCGTACATGACTTCGTCGCCTTCCTTGACCTTGATGACTTCGGTGTCGGTGCCGACTGCCACGACGATACCGGTCTGGGTCTTTTCCTGCGCGGTCTGCGGGATGATGATGCCACCCGCGGTCTTGGTCTCGCTTTCTTTGATCTTGATCAGGACACGGTCGCCCAGGGGTTTTACGCTCATACTGTTATCCTCCCGAAAATACTGTTGCGTTGAGTTGGGAACGAACAAAAATATACGGAAAAGTTACCGTAAGGGTCAAGCCGAAGTCTCGTCCGTGTCGAAATCTCGTTCGGAATCTTGTTCGGAATCTTTGAAAAGAATCGCAAACCCTTTCGGGGCTGGCCCCTGCACGGCAAAATGAGTACCTTTATCCGCAGGAGTACGATGATGGCAAGAAAACCGGGCGGCTGGAATATTCGCCCGTCCAACGATCCCGGCAAAGACAAGGGCAATGATCCGAAAAAGCGACCTCAATTGGGCGGATTCCAGTTCCGCTTTTCACTGGGATATATACTGGCCATGGTCCTGGCCGTAAGCCTCCTCAATTATCTCATGTTCCGCACCGACGATACGATGGTGCCCTACTCGACCTTCAAGGAAAAAATCCGTTCGGGCGAAATCGTCCGCATCGAGATCGATTCCAGCTACTATACCGGCTACACGGTCCCCGGTTCGCTTGCACCGGCTTCGCCCCTGCGGACCAACGTCGGAACGGGATCGGTATACAAGGCGGTACCCATAGCCGACCCCGGCTTCACCGCCCTTCTCGACGAAAAGGGCGTCGTGTATTCGGCTTCTCCCCGCGAAAACTCCGCGATCCTGTCGTTTCTGCTCAACTGGATACTGCCCTTCGGAGTCATGTTCCTGCTGTGGCGCACAATTTCGAAGCGCATGACCGGAACGAATTCGAATGTGCTCGCATTCGGCAAGAACAAAGCGACTATCGTCGCCGAAGGCGACATAATAACACGTTTTTCGGACGTCGCGGGTGTCGACGAAGCCAAGGACGAACTGATCGAAGTCGTGGATTTTCTCAAAAATCCCAAGAAATACACCGATATAGGCGGCAAGATCCCCAAGGGCGTCCTTCTGGTCGGACCTCCCGGAACGGGCAAAACCCTGCTCGCGCGTGCGGTCGCAGGCGAAGCCGGCGTATCGTTCTTCCGCATGTCGGGCGCGGATTTCGTCGAAATGTTCGTCGGCGTGGGCGCCGCACGCGTTCGCGATCTGTTCAAGCAGGCGCGCGAAAAAGCCCCTTGCATCGTATTCATAGACGAGCTGGATGCGCTCGGCAAAAGCCGTGTCAGCGGCCCCATGGGCGGCAACGACGAACGGGAACAGACGCTCAATCAACTTCTGGTCGAGATGGACGGTTTCGACGCCACTTCCGGCCTCATTATCCTCGCCGCAACCAACAGACCCGATGTCCTCGACCCTGCCCTCCTGAGGCCGGGCCGATTCGACAGGCAGGTCCTTGTGGACAGGCCGGACCTCATCGGCCGCGAAGCCATCCTGCGCATCCACTCCAAGACAGTAAAACTGGAGCCGGGCGTGGACTTTTCCAAGATAGCGCGCGGCACGCCGGGATTCGTGGGAGCCGACCTCGCCAATATCGTGAACGAGGCGGCCCTGCTCGCCGTGCGCGCAGGCCGTAAAAAAGTGAACCAGGGCGACTTCAACGCCGCAATAGAAAAGGTGGTCGCCGGACTCGAGAAAAAGACCAAGGTCATCAACGACAGCGAGCGGCGCGTCGTGGCGTTTCACGAAACCGGACACGCTCTCGCCGCCGCGCTCACGCCCGGCGCCGATCCCGTGCGAAAAGTATCCATAGTTCCGAGAGGATTCGGCGCACTCGGCTATACGCTGCAGTTGCCGATCGAAGACAGGTACATCGTCAGCGAAGAGGAACTTCTGGGCAAAATCGATGTACTCCTGGGAGGAAGGGTGGCCGAAGAAATCGTGTTCAATTCGATTTCGACAGGCGCATCCAACGACATCACGCGCGCCACCGACATCGCCCGCAAGATGATCACCGACTACGGCATGTCCGAGCGCTTCAGGCATGTCGCCCTGACGCGCCGTGGCGCGAATTACGGCCAGACCCAGCAGGCCGATTCTTTCCTCACCCGCGAATACAGCGAAGAAACACAGCGCTATGTGGATGATGAAATCGCGCGCATTATCGCGGCCAGATACGATCTCGTGCTCGCACTGCTCTCGCGCAACCGCGAGCTTCTGGACAAAGTCGCCGGCATACTCCTTGAAAAGGAAACGATCGAGGAGGCGGAATTCCTCGAGCTGACCACCGCGAAACTCGTTCCCGAAGTGTCCAATTCCTGACAGGAATACTATGACATTTTTCACAATAGTGTCATATTGACACTATTCCTCAGTCCGTGCTTTCCTCCTTTATGACAAATTCCTGATATTCGTCATAAAGGAGGAAGCGATGTCCGTCGTAATCAGATCGATCGCCGCCCATGTGCCGGAACAAAGGGTATCCAACGATGACCTCGCTTTGAGACTCGATACGAGCGACGAGTGGATCCGCTCGCATACAGGCATCGGTGCGCGTCATTTCGCTCCCGACGGCGTGCTGACAAGCGACATGGCCGCATCGGCCGCCCTCGCCGCTCTGGAAAAAGCCAGGATTTCCCCCAAAAACCTTGACCTCATCGTCGTCGCCAGCGCGACGCCCGATTATTTCGGATTCCCCGCTACCGCCTGCGTCGTGCAGGACAAGATCGGCGCGCACGGCTGCGCCGCCTTCGACGTCACCGCCGGCTGTACCGGCTTCATTTATGCGCTGAATATAGCCGCTTCCATGCTCGAAGCGGGAAAGGGACGCAACGCGCTCGTCATCGGCGCGGAAACCTTGAGCCGGATCACCGACTGGAACGACAGGGCCAGCTGCGTACTCTTCGGGGACGGAGCGGGAGCCGCCGTACTGTCGCGCATCGACGAACCGGGACGAGGCTGCCTGTCCTTCATCCTGGGCGCGGACGGAAGCGGCGTAAAGGATCTGTACCTGGTCCAGACGCCCCGCATTGCCACATT
>JBDKUJ010000145.1:0-1707 GCA_039679665.1 Rectinema sp.
CCGCCGTAGGCACCAACAATGTCGACCACTGCGCACGCCTGTGTCACGCATCCACGGTCGCGGGGCTCGCCAGAAGCTTGGGTTCGGGAGCCATGACGAATTCCATTCCGGAAATTCTCGATCATGATGTGATTTTCGTGACCGGCTCCAATACGACCGAAACACATCCCATAATAGGTGCCCGCATCAAGAGGGCGGTAAATTTGGGCGCACGTCTCATCGTGGCCGATCCCCGCGCCATCGAACTCGCCGACCGGGCCGAAGTTTTTATCAGGCTCAGTCCGGGAAGCAATGTGGCGCTCTACAGCGCCATGGCGAATGTCATCATCGCCGAGGGGCTCGCCGACGGGGCGTATATTGCCGCACGCACGGAAGGGTTTTCGGCGTTCGCCGCCCAGGCGGCTGCCTGCCCGCCGGAACTGGCCGCATCGATCTGCGGGGTCGATGCGGAGGATATCCGAAAGGCCGCGCGCCTTTATGCAAACGCCGCGAAGGCCGGAATTTACTACGCTATGGGCGTGACCCAGCACAGTACGGGGACGGAGGGAGTACTGGCCCTTTCGAACCTTGCCCTGCTCTGCGGCAAGGTGGGCAAACCTGGTTGCGGCATAAATCCTTTGCGCGGGCAGAACAATGTCCAGGGTGCGTGCGATATGGGGGCCCTTCCCGGCGATTATCCGGGCTACGCCAAGGTGGCTGATCCCCGCGCCAGATCATATTTCTCGGAGCGATGGGGAGCCAGTCTGCCAGAGAATCCGGGGCTGGCTTCGACGGAACTCATCGAAGCGGCGGCCGAAGGGAAAATAGGTTTTCTCTATATCATGGGGGAGAATCCGGCGCTTTCCGAACCGGACTCGAACTTGGTGGCCCGGGCTCTCGGCAAGATCGACTTTCTTGTGGTACAGGACATTTTTTCCACGGAAACGGCTGAGTTCGCTGATCTGGTTCTGCCTGCTGCGTGTTTTGCGGAAAAAGACGGAACTTTCACCAACACGGACAGGAGGGTTCAGCGCCTGCGAAAGGCTGTCGCCGCGCCGGGCGAGGCCAGGGACGACCTTTCGATTCTTCTCGAACTCCTTAGGAGAATGGGCAAGCCGGACTCCGCCGCCGATGCTGCGGGTGTTTTTGCGGAACTCGCGTCGGAAACGCCGCAATATCGCGGCATGACCTGGGGAAGGCTGGATGTCGCCGGAATCCAGTGGCCTTGCCCCGAGCCGGGGCATCCGGGCACGAAGGTTCTGCACGAAAAGGGATTCGCCAGAAACGGGGGCAAGGCTCTTTTCGTTCCGGTGGAATGGAAACCGCCCTTCGAACCCGCGGATGAGGAATTCCCGCTCGTTCTGACGACGGGACGGAATCTCTATCAATATCACACCCGCACCATGACGGGCAGGATCGAGGGGCTGACCAGGATATCGGGCGAAGCCTATGCCGAGATGCATCCGCAGACAGCCGCCGCATATGGGTTGGCCGACAATTCCATGATCAGGCTTTCATCGAGGCGGGGAGATATACAGGTGCGGCTTCGGGTGCGCGCGCACGTCAAGCCGGGCGTCGTTTTCGTTCCGTTCCATTATTCCCGTTCGCCCGCGAACCGGCTGACGCACGCGCTCGGCCTGGATCCGTACGCAAAAATTCCTGCGTTCAAGGTCAGCGCAGTCAGGGCGAGCCCCGGGGAAGCGGACAGGGGGGCGTCTTCGGATGCGG
>JBDKUJ010000146.1:0-3036 GCA_039679665.1 Rectinema sp.
AAACAGAGGTTGAACAGGATGGGCGCGAAACCCGAAGGCGAGAATACTCCGTAAGAATTCAGTATTCCCTGCAGGAGGGCCGCGATCGACACCAGCCCCAGGAAGGGGAACATCATGCGCGTAAGGATCGCCGTTTCGACCGGCTCGGATCCGAACGCGCGCACTATCCAGGGACTCGCCGCCATGCCCGCCGCTACGACCGCGCCCACCGTCAGGGTAAGAACGGTAAGCGACGCCGACAGGAATTCCCTGGTCGCCTTGTCATCAGCGTCGTGGAGATAGCCCTTGAAGGTCGGAATGAAGGCGACCGAGATCGAACCTTCCGCAAACAGCCTGCGCATGAAATTCGGGATGGTGAAGGCTACGGTGAAGGCGTCCGAAAGGGCTCCCGTACCGAGAAACGACGCTTTGGTCATCTCGCGCACGAGGCCCAGCACTCTCGAGATCATGGTGAGCGCCGAAAGCTTGCCGGCGTCCCGCAGCATTTGCGCTTCGTTATGCTTCATCTCGCCAGGCGATGCATTCCCGGATGTCGTGTCGTCGCGTGGCATTTCATCGGACATGACGGGAGCCTAGCCCGAAGTTGCTTCCACGACAAGCCTGGCGCACCCGGCAAGCCTTAACCAAAATATGCGTTCCGGGCTATATTTTTACCGATGAAACCAATGAAACCAAGAATGCTCGCTCTCGATCTCGACGACACACTTCTCCATCGCGATTTGACCATTTCCGCGGTGAACGTCGCCGCGCTGAAAGAGGCCGAAGAGGCCGGCATAAAAATCGTGCTGGCCTCGGGCCGCAACATTGTTTCGATGCGTGGTTACGCCGATTTTCTCGGAATGAACCGCCCCGGCGATTTTCTGATCTGCTCCAATGGCGCCGAAATGGTGGCCGCGGATTCGGGTGAAATCGTCGAACGCCTCATGCTTTCCCGCGAATTGTGCTTCGAAGCCGCCGGGGCCATCGAAGCGGCCGGCTTCGGCTGGCAGGTATATGTGGACGGGAAAATCCTCTGCAACGAACTCAATGACTGGGCGCTGAAAGACGGCGGATTGACCGGACAGCCCGTCATCGAGGCGGGCGACCGGGATGCTCTCTTCGCGAACGGTCAGGTAAAATTCGTCATCCCGGGCGAACCGGAACGCATTTCGGCGCTTCTGGTCGAACTTTCATCCCGCTTCGAGGGCAGGGCCGAAGTCCTGACATCGAAGCCTTATTTCCTCGAAGTGCTGCCCCTTGGCGCGGATAAAGGCGCCGCGCTCTCGCGACTGGCCGCCTCGCTCGGCATTCCCATGGCTTCGGTGATGGCCATCGGCGACGCGATGAACGATCTCGGCATGATCAGAGCCTCAGGATGGGGCTGTGCGCCGGCGAACGCCATACCTTCAGTCCGGGCGGCGGCGCGCGTCGTGTCCGACAGGACGAACGACGAGGATGCGGTGGCCGATCTGATCCGCAAGATTGCGCTGGCCTGAGTCTGACTGTCGCGCGGCGCCCGGCTTTCAGTCGGGCCAGTTTTCCAGGAACTTCAGCAGATAGTGCTGGATGCCGCCGAAATAGGCATCCTGGAGCCTGACGGCCGCGATGCCGATAAAGCGGAAATGCCAACTCTCCCAGACATAGCCCGTCACCGATTCCATCCCTTTCGGGTATGAAAGGGAGAAGCCGAAGCGCCCCGCATTGGCGTACAGCCACCGGCCCGCACTGGTCTCCGCGAATGCGTCGGAAATCGAACCGAAATCCATCGCAGTGCCAAGCTGGTGTTGGGATCGGCCGGGCCTTGCCGAGACGCGCGAGGCTTCGGCTTCGCCCATTTCGGCCACATTCTTGGCGAAAACACCCTCTTGATACGAATAGGAGCGGTATGCCGACGATATGGTCAGCGTGATGCCCGAGCGGCGGGCTTCGGCGTCCATTTCTTTCAGCGCGAGAAAAGCATCCTTGCGGATTCGGTGTCCGGCCCTGGACAGGGAAAGTCCGGAGCCGTCCAGCGCGACGAGATCCGCAGGCTCGTAGCCGGAGGCCAGGGCGACCTGCTTGTCGGCGCGGGCGTAGCGCATCGAATCGGATTTCCGCGCCGCGACCACAGTACGGAGAAGAGAGAAAAAAGACTCCGGTTCCGCATTCGCCCGGGCGAGGAGATCCGCCGAGAGCTTTTCCGGCAGGCCGGACGCGGACAGCGCGACTTTCAGCGCGGCGAGCTCCGCGGCATAGGCCGTCCCTGCGCGGGATCCGGCGGAAGACTGCGCTCCTATCTTTCGCGATCCCTCCGAGCAGGAGGCCAAAACAATCAGAATCAGCAGGACGAGACTTGCGCGACGGGGCATACGGCGACTATATAACGTGAGACCCCATCGAAGGAAGGATCAATGCAGGCGGGAGCATATGCCGAATTCATGGCGGCGAGGGACGACTTCGCCGGACTTGTGGAGAAAATCGATCGCCGCGCACCCTGGCTGGGCGCGCTCCAGGATCGCCTGCGGATCGAAATGGGGTACGATGATTATCGTGTGGAGACGCCGGTAGTCTACAATAGGGACCTCGACGCAATCGGCCCCGATTCCGATCCGCCCTTTATCCTCGTGGCCGACAATCCCGGAAAAATGGAACAGAAAAACGCCAACAGGCGCTATCTCGTCGGCCAATCGGGCAAACTCGCCGCAGGCTGGTTTTCGCGCGAGCTGAACCTCGACTTCCGTGCGGCGACCCTGATCGTCAACAAGACCCCCCTGCATACGCCCAAGACGGCCGAATTGCGTCGGCTCATCGGGCTGGCCGGCCCGCATAGGGAGGAACTCGTCTCGATCCTCGAAGACAGCCAGCGCAGCATGGCGAGGCTCGCCTACAGAATGCATGCGGCGATGGGCAATACCGTCTGGGTCTCCGGCTACGGCGAACTCAAGCCCCGTGGTCTTTTCCGCGTCTGGGCCGAGGAAATCGTCCGTCTTTACGACGCCGCTCCGCGAGGTCTCGCGGAACGCGTCTGGGTATTCCGCCATTTTTCGATGAACCAGTTTTCGATCGAATACAATTCGA